>JBGPFV010000184.1:0-5773 GCA_041483535.1 Terriglobia bacterium
ACACCCATGACCGACGAACTAGACGAATTGGAGGAGAACGCCGAACACACCCGGGAGCATCCCGATCTCGCCCCCGTCACGCTCACCATGGCGCTGCTGGCCGTTCTGGTGGCCACCGTGTCCCTGCTCGGCCATCGCACCCATACGGAAGAAGTTATTTTGCAGAGCAAGGTCACCGACCAGTGGGCCTTCTATCAGGCCAAGAATATCCGGCGCCACACCGACGAATTGTTCGCCGATCTGACTACCGTGGTTGCCAGCAAGGACGCGGAGGCTGCCGCCAAACTGCATGAAAAATATCGCGCCGAAGCCGACCGCTATAAAGACGAGCAGAAGGAACTCGACGCCAAGGCCGCCGAACTGGAACACGATGCCGAACACACCCGCCGCAAAGCCGACCGCTTCGATCTGGGCGAAGTGTTCCTGGAGATCGCCCTGGTGATCACCTCGATCACGCTGCTCTCCGGCCGTCGGATATTCTGGCACTTCGGCCGGTTCATGGCGACCGCAGGCATTCTCGTCGCCGCCTCTGCCTGGATCGTGCGCTAGCAGCTATCGGGTCGAAAAACCGCTCACTGCGGCAGGCCCATACGTTTGAGCAGGTCGATGTAGCGTGGATCAGAGTGAAAGGGCTGTAAGACATTTTCGATTTTCACGTATTCCATCCGCCCCGACCGCTCCGTGTAGGCCTTTTCCAGCCACTCGAAAGTATGGTCGCGGTCTCCCATCGCCGCGTAGTCCACCGCGATCTCGTAGGGTGAGATGTATTCCTTTTGCGACTCGTCTTTCAATAGCTCAATCAACGCTGTGCACGCACCCTTCAGCTTCGCCTTCCGATATCCGGCAGCGAATGCCTCCGCCCGTTCTGGACGCCCGCTCTTCTTCATGACCATGGTCAGGTTTGCCACGAACGCATCCTGATTTCCCAAGCGCCAGTACACGTCGCTGCGGACTGCGTAGTAGACAGGAAACTCCGGATTGGCGGCAATAAGCCTGTTCACCTCCGCCATGGCATCCTCATAACGGTGCATGTCCACCAGGAGCCCCGCGTGATTCGCGCTAATCTGGGGAGAAGCTGGATCGAGCGCCAGGGCCTTCTCATTCTCTGCCATGGCCTCCTTGGTTCGACCCAGATTCTGTAGCAAGACCGCGTACCAATGATGGGAAGTGGCGTCGTTCGGGTTCAATCCAATCGCCCTGCGATACTCGGCTTCGGCTCCAGCCCAGTCCCAAGTCTGCTCCTTCAGGACCGCTAGTGCGGCATGCGGCTCGGCCAGCGTGGGATCGAGTTCGATCGCCCGTTGTGCGGCGCTGCGGATCTTGGGCGAAGCCTCCTCATTCGAAATCAATCCGCGATCAAACAGGAGTATGTACACATCGGACAGCCCAACATGGGCCTGAGCGTAATTTGGATCCTTGGCAACCGCCTGGCTGAATTGATCCAAGGCCTTGTGAAGGCTCTCGGGCGTGCGCTGCTCCAGGTAAAAGCGTCCTTTCACATAGAGCTGGTAGGCCTCGGCATTCTCGGTGGCATGCTTCTTTTCACCGCCACTTACCTTCAACCGCAACTGCCCCGAAATGTCGGAGGCAATGTCATCTTGCAGGCTAGCGATATCGGAGGCTTTGCGCTGATACTGCTCACCCCAGATCTGCGAACCATTGCTCACATCCACCATCTCAGTTTCTACGTTGAGCGTGTCCCCGTGTTGAGTCAACCGACCCACAATTACCGCTCCCACCTTCAGGTCGCGCCCGATCTGCAGAGAATCCTGCTGTGCCTGCCGGTAGCGGAAAACGGTGGTCCGGGCCATCACCCGCAGTCCCGGCAGACGCGACAGATGGTTGATCACTCCTTCCGTGATGCCGTCCGCGAGATAGTCCATTTCCGAGTTTGAAGTAGCGTTGGCCAGCGGCAGTACCGCCACCGAATCAATCGCACTCGGGGTTCGGTGTAGGAAGTAATATCCGCCCGCCGCCATCGCCGCGAGCACAAGTGCAGCGACGACGGCCCCGATCACGGCCCATGGTTTCCGCCGGGGCGGCTCGGCAGCCGCCAGACTGGAACTGGAAGGTCCAGCGGCAACCGTTCCACTCGCCGATGTCGAAAAAACAGTCGCAGCCGCGCTTGATGCTGCCGGGATGGTCCCTGGAGGTGCGGAAGTTGTGGCCACCGGCTTTGCGGCGCTACTCACGGGAATGCCCGGCTCCGCAGCTGCCGCTGCCGGGCTGCGGCTGGAATCCGTGTCCCTCTTCAGGCGCTGCAGTTCAGCCCGCATTTCTGAAGCGTGCTGGTAGCGCAATTCGCGGTCCTTCTCCAGCGCCCGGTTGATGATCCGTTCCAGTTCTGGCGGTAAGTCCGGATTCAACCGAACCGGAGCGGCCGGGGCACGATTAAGGATCGCGTCGAAAATCATCGCTGTGCTATCTCCGCGAAACGGCACTGTACCCGTAGCCATCTCATAGAGGACGGCTCCGAACGAGAATAAATCCGTGCGTGCGTCCAACTCCCTGGCCCGTGCCTGTTCCGGTGACATGTAAGCGACCGTGCCCAAAGCCGCTCCCGGACTGGTGAGAAGTTCCTCGCTGATCACCGTCGGTTGGGCTGATGCCACCGCTCCTTGCATCACGCTGCGGGAGGGGTTCGTAACCTTGGCCAGTCCGAAGTCCAGAACTTTCGCGTGCCCGCGCTTATTGACGAAGATATTGGCCGGCTTGATGTCGCGGTGAACGATGCCGGCGGAGTGGGCTGCATCCAGCGCGTCTGCAATCTCGATGCCCAGTGATAGCACCGTCTCCAATTCCATCGGGCGATTGCCGATCAGGTGCTTCAGGGTCGCGCCGTCGAGAAACTCCATCACGATGAACGCATGCCCGTCTTGTTCGCCAATATCGTGAATCATGCAAATGTTGGGATGATTGAGCGCGGAAGCGGCCTCTGCTTCGCGTTGGAAACGTGCCAGCGCTTGCGAGTCTCGCGCTACCTCATCCGGCAGGAACTTGAGCGCCACGAAACGGTGAAGTCGGGTGTCCTCAGCCTTGTAGACCACACCCATGCCGCCGCCGCCGAGCTTTTCGATAATGCGGTAATGCGAGATCGTTTGGCCGATCATGAAGTTGGGACATGTTAGGCGGGATGCGAGCGTAAGTCAATGAAAACCAGACAGTTGTCGATGCGCTAGCAGGCTGCGGCGAGGTCAACCTGCGACGTCACCGTGGTCATCAACCAAGTCGACACGGTCTCCGGCCACGATGTAGAATAGTCGGTTCCATACGCGGCACCTACGATCGCTATCCCCACTTGACTGATTTTGACGCGAAGGAATTAAGAAGAAAGCCGCTACCCAGCAAGGTGACCAAGAAATGACCCCGCACGATTTTCTCTCCATCAAGGATTTTTCGCCCCAGCAGATTCGCCATTTCCTAGACCTCGCCCGCCACATTAAGGCGCGCCCCGAGGATTACGCGCAGAAGCTCAAAGGCAAAACCCTGGCCCTGATCTTCGAGAAGCCTTCGCTGCGTACCCGGGTCAGTTTTGATGTCGGTATCCACCAACTTGGAGGGTTCTCCCTCTACCTCTCGCCCGCCGAGATCAACCTGGGTAAGCGCGAGTCGGTCTATGACGTGGCCAAGAATCTCGAGCGCATGGTGCAGGGCATCATGATCCGTACCTTTGCGCACGAGATCGTGGACCGAATGGCCGAATACGCCGCTATTCCGATTATCAACGGGCTCACCGACTACAGCCATCCCTGCCAGGCTCTGGCTGACTATATGACCATCCTGGAGATCAAAGGGAAGGTGGCGGGCCTGAAAGTCGCCTACATCGGCGACGGAAACAACGTGGCCCATTCCCTGATGTTCGCCGGTGCGCAACTGGGAGCTCATGTCTGGGTGGCAACTCCGCCCAACTATGAGCCCAAAGCCGACGCCATCCAGTGGGCCCAGAAGCGTGGCGCCGAGACGGGCGGCACTTGCACCATCACCAACGATCCCGGCGCGGCAGCCTTGGCCGCCGACGTGATCTACACCGACACCTGGACCAGCATGGGCCAGGAAGCAGAGGCCGACAAACGCCGCAAGATATTCTCGCCTTACCAGGTGAATGGCTCTCTTTTCGGACGTGCCAAGCCCGACGCCTTGTTCCTCCACTGCTTGCCTGCCCACCGCGGCGAAGAGGTCACCAATGAAGTGATTGATTCTCCCCGGTCGGTCGTCTTCCAGGAGGCCGAGAACCGCTTGCACTCGCAGAAGGCGATTATGCTGGAACTGATGGAGCACGCGAGCCTGACCGCTCCTGGTGTTTCCGCCGCGGAATCGGTGCACGTGTAAGAGAGTAAAGTTGGTTTCATAAATGGGTCTTGGGTAGGGCACGGCTTCAGCCGTGCCGTTCAGGGCCTTGAAAAATGCGGGCTTTAGCCCCTGAGGGACTTGCCTTCCGGGCTGAGGGACATTTGTGAAACCAGCTCTAGTGAGGAGCCAGCCAGATAGCAGCGTTCCCTTGCTCCCGACTCCTGGCTCCTGACAACCGACTACCATGAAGACCATGCTGATTGCCGTGGGCGGCAACTCCCTGATTCGCGCGGGCGAAAAGGGGACGGTCAACGAGCAGTTGGCCAATGCCCGTCGTACCGCCGCTGCCATTATCGGCCTCATCCGCCGTGACTATCGGCTGGTAGTTACTCACGGCAACGGTCCTCAAGTTGGCGCGGCGCTGCTCCGATCGGAATCCGCTTCCAACCAGGTGCCCGCCCACACCCTCGATGTCTGTGGCGCTGCTACCCAAGGCGAGATCGGTTACTTGCTGTCCCAAGCGCTGAACAACGAACTCGCAGCCGCCGGTCTGCATGTGCCCATCGTGAGCCTGGTCACGCAGACCGTAGTCTCCGAGGACGATCCGGCTATGCAGCACCCGACTAAACCGGTCGGCCCTTTTTATTCTCGCGCCGATGCCGAGGAGCGCAGGCGTCTGCTGGGATGGCAAATCGTCGAGGATGCCGCTCGCGGCTATCGCCGGGTCGTGCCTTCCCCCGAGCCCATCGAAATCGTCGAGTTGGAAGTGATTCGCGATCTGGTTAACAATGGAGTGTTGGTGGTGGCTTGCGGAGGTGGCGGCATCCCCGTCGTGCGTTCCAACGGTGGTGTAACAGGAGTGGAGGCGGTAATCGACAAAGACCGCGCTTCGGCTCTTCTGGCGACCCAGCTCGGCGCTGACGTTTTCGCCATTTCCACCGACACCGATTACGTCTACCTCGATTACAAGCGGCCAACCCAGCGGCCCCTCAAGTTAGTCAATGCTACTGAATTGGAAGCGCATTACAAAGCCGGACACTTCCCGCCGGGCAACATGGGGCCCAAGGTCGAGTCCGTGCTTCGCTTCCTGCGCAGCGGCGGCAAAGAAGCCGTCATCACTACATATGACCATCTGTGCGACGCAGTGGACGGAGCCGCTGGCACCCGTATCGTTTCCGATCCTGCCGATGCCGGCGCCGCCTCCGGTAACTCCTCTGAAATTTCCTCTGGACTTTCCTCTAACCTTTCGACGAGAGGACGGTAGCGTATGCGAATCTCGAACCCCGCTTCTGCCAAACCTGCCGATTCCCAGCGTTTACTATCCGACATGGAACCGGACTCTATGAAACTGAAACACGTGGTTGAGTCGCAGCAGTTCACCGTCCCGCTGTTAATGGATCTCTTTGCCCGCGCCCGTGGCATGGAGCGAGTGGTAGCACGGGGAGGCTCCCTCGATTACCAGAACCGGATCATGGCGACTCTG
>JBGPFV010000185.1:0-5770 GCA_041483535.1 Terriglobia bacterium
GAACTGCGTCGCATTGGGATGGATAACGTCGAAATCGTTCCTACCAAGGGACATCCCCTGCTCTACGCCGACTGGCTGCACGCCGCCGGCAAGCCCACCGTTTTGATGTATGCGCATTACGACGTGCAGCCGCCCGATCCTTTGGACGAATGGCACACGCCGCCGTTTGAGCCGACTGAGCGCAACAACAACATTTACGCGCGCGGCGCGGTCGACGACAAAGGTCAGCTTTGGATGGAAGTAAAGGCCCTCGAATCCCTGATGCAGGCCAATGGGGGCAAGCTGCCGATCAACGTCAAGGTTATTTTTGAAGGCGAAGAAGAAACAGGCGGCGAATCGATTGCCGAGTACGTCCGCAAACAGAAGGCGAAGTTGAAGGCGGATTTCGCGCTGGTCTGCGATACCGAACTGTTCGCGCCGAATCTTCCTACTCTGTGCGTCGGCCTGCGGGGCCTGGTGTACACGGAGATTGAAGCGGTTGGAGCCAAGACCGATCTGCACTCCGGCATGTATGGCGGCGCGGCGCCGAATCCGTTTTTTGCGCTGATTGAGATCATCAGCAAGCTGAAAGATGCCAAGGGCAAGGTGCTGATTCCGGGCTTTTACAAGAATGTCAAAGCGCCCAGCAAAGATGAGCTGAAGGCCTGGAAGCGGCTGCCGTTCAACGAAGAGCATTATCGCAAGACCGAAGTCGGCTCCAAGGTGCTCACCGGCGAGCCGGGATATTCGGTGCTGTACCGGACCTGGGCGCGTCCGACGCTTGAGGTGCACGGCATGCCGGGCGGGTTTGTGGCTCCGGGAGCGAAGACGGTGATTCCGGCAAAGGCGTCGGCAAAGGTTTCCATGCGCATGGTGCCGAACCAGGATCCGGACGACATCCTCAAGCGTTACGCGGCGTTCGTCAAGAAACTCACGCCCAAGGGGATCGATACGAAGATCAAGGTTTGGAGCAAGGGCCCCGCATGCGTGGTCGGCACTGACAACCGGTTCATCAAAGCGGCGACCGAGGCGCTGCATGACACGTTCAAGAAAGAGACCGTGTTTATTCGCTCCGGTGGCTCGATTCCAATCGTGACCGATTTTCAGGACGTGCTGAAGATTCCATCGGTGATGATGGGCTTTGGGCTGCCCGACGACAACCTGCATGCTCCGAACGAGAAGTTTCACATCCCGAATTTCCATCACGGGGTTGAAACGATTTGCTTGTTCTTTGAGAAGCTGGGGTAGAGCGGAGTCGTAGGTCCTTCCGCTTGTGTAGAGACGGGGCTTGCCCCGTCTCTCTCCGCAGCGGGAGACGCGGCAAGCCGCGTCTCTACAGGAAAGCGGTAAGATTGTCTGGTGACGGCGCAGCGTTGCCTTCCCCGCCGCAGTGCGCTGCCCCGAACCCGGCCGGTAATCCCCAATCCCGCGCCTTCAGGTAAAATACAGGGTTGAGGGTAATGGTCATGCGTACACGGGTCTTCGCGTCGGCAGTGCTGTTTTTGGCGGTCGCAATGGTGTCGGCGCCCTGGCTGCAATCCGAATCCGATCAGGGCGTGCCGCATTTTAACGCGGGCCCGCCGGCCGCGGACGCCAAGCTTCCGGCGATCCTGACCAAAGATCAGCTCTGGGGAGAGAACGCGCAGTTTCCCTATCAGACCCACGCCTATGAACTGGCGGCGAAGATTCCGAAGGTGATTTACCAGCAGCCGTGTTACTGCTACTGCGATCGCGGCATGGGACACAGCAGTCTGCACAGCTGTTTTTCGGGCACGCACGGGGCGGAGTGCGGAACCTGCCTCAAAGAGCTTTACTACACTTACACCATGCACAAACGGGGCAAGACGGCGCGGCAGATTCGCGCGGGAATCATCAAGGGCGACTGGAAGCTGGTCGATCTGAGCACAGCGGCCAGTATTAATTGAGTGAACGTGCAAGAACCTGAAACCACAGGGGACACAGGGGTTCACAGAGGAAAACCGAAGGCGAGGAGCAAAAGTACTTTGCAGAAAAAGGTTTTCTCGGCGCACTCTGCGTCTCGGCGGTGAAAGGCTTTCGAAGTTTCGAATTCAAGCTTTTCGATTTGCAACTCTGAACTAAATTCTGAACTCAAGGCGGTTTGATGGCACTCAAGGTAACTCCTAAGAAGCAAGTAACCGAAGATCCGAGACATACCCAGGCGGTGCAGAGCTACGAGTTGGGGCTGCGCGCGTTGCAGGAGCGCAAGTTCGAGAAGGCCAAAGGCCACCTGCAGAAAGCGCTGAGCGGACCGAACAAGTCCCTGGTCGACCGGGCCCAGGTTCATATCCTCACCTGCGACAAGCATCTGGAAACGCTCACCTTGCAGTTCAAAACCGCGGAAGAGCATTACGACTACGCGGTGTCGCTGATCAACACGGGCGACTATGTGACGGCGCGCGAGCATCTCGACAAGCTCTTGAAGCAAAATCCGAAGGCAGAATTCGTGCTCTACGGCCTGGCCGCATTGCATTGCCTGACCGGTCACGTCGAAGAATCGCTGAAGACGCTGGACGAGGCGATTCAAGCGAAACCGGCGCTGCGCTTCCAGGCGCGGAACGATACCGACTTCCAGAATCTGGCGGAAGATCCGCGCTTCACCGAACTGCTGTATCCGGATCCGGGCGCCGAATCCGAGGCCACGGAAGAAGAAGCGAGCGCGTACTAGCTGCCCGGTCTGATTCAGTGTAGGTTGGCAAGTTGGGTTGCTTTGAGAGGGCAGGCCCCAGCGGCTAAAGCCGCTTGTATGGCGGGCCCTAACGGCACGGCTGAAGCCGTGCCCTACCCAATGCTATCCGGAAACGAACTTATTCAGAGATTTCCTAGCTGCCATTGAGGCGGTATGCTCCCCCAGTTGCGCACCAACTCATCCGACACCGGCAAGGCTGGCCCCGAACTGCGCGTGGTGGCAATCGGCGGGGGCACCGGCCTCTCCACACTGTTGAAGGGGCTGAAGCGTTATGTCATGACGCCGGCGCTGGCCCCCCGCGGCCAGCCCACCATCCGCGAATTATGTGGCGTGGTGACGGTGAGCGACGATGGCGGATCGAGCGGCCGTCTGCGCAAAGAGTTCAACATGCTTCCGCCGGGCGATGTGCGCAATTGCATCGTCGCCCTCTCCGAAGACGAAGCCCTGCTCTCCAAATTATTCCAGCATCGTTTTCAGAGGGGTTCGGGACTCGAGGGCCACAGCTTCGGAAATCTTTTTCTGGCGGCGCTGACTTCGATTACGGGAGACTTTGCGGAAGCGGTGCGGCTGTCTTCGGAAATTCTGCTCACGCGCGGGCGAATCTTTCCGGCAACCATGTCGAGCGTGGAACTGGAAGCGCGGTTCGAAGACGGGATGCGGGTGCGCGGCGAGACTCGGATCACGGCGAGTAAGGGCAAGATTCGCGAGCTGTTCCTGGTGCCTCCCGACGTGCAGCCGCTGGCGCAGACGCTGGAGGCCATCGCCCACGCCGACCTGATCACGATGGGCCCGGGTTCGCTGTTCACCAGCCTGATTCCGAACTTGCTGGTGCGCGGGATTCCCGAGGCGATTCTGGAATCTAAAGCAATCAAGGTATTTGTTTGCAATCTTATGACGCAGGCGAATGAAAGCCTCGGTTTAACCGCGGCAGATCACATTCGCGCACTCAATGACCATGCTCGGATCCAGTTATTCGACTACGCCCTGATCAACCGCAAGGCGGCCTCGTCGGAGATGAAGGCCAAGTACGCTCTGGAGGGAGCTTCGCAGATCGTGGTGGATCTGGAAGCGATCGAGGCGCTTGGCGTCTGCCCGTTGCTTGGAGATTATCTGGACGAGGGCGAAGTGGCGAGACACGCTACGGACCGGGTCGCGCACGACCTGATGGCGCTCATGTCGCAAGCGCCCGACCGGCAGACGATCCGCAGTTGATTTGTGGAGCGACGGGCGTCTCGCCCGTCCCGACAAGCGGCCGGGCGGGGACGCCCGGCTCTCCATCAGCGGGAACACGAATCCGCCGGCAGTCGGAGACGCGGCAAGCCGCGTCTCTACAATAGCGTTCGCGTTGTATATTGACTGGAGCATGGTAAAAGCGAAGAACATCAAGTTGAAATCTTCTGCGCAGCCTGCGCGGACCGCCATCGCGGTCGTCATTATGGCGGCGGGCAAGGGCACGCGACTGAAATCGAAACATCCCAAAGTTCTGCATGAAGTCGGCGGCAAGCCGATCCTGGCGCATGTGATTGCCACCGCGAAACAAATTGTGCCCGCCGAGGACATCTTCGCGATCATCGGCCATGAGGCGGAGCGCGTACGCGAGGCGGTTGCCGGCACGGGCGTGAAATTCGTGCTGCAAGGCGAACAACGTGGCACTGGACATGCGCTCATGGTGGCGCGCGAAGCGCTCTCCCATTACGACCAGATCATCGTGCTTTCCGGCGACGCTCCGCTGATTACCGCCGAAACCATAAAGAAGCTCAGCGCCTTCCACACGGTTCAGAAAGCGGCCATGACCTTGCTGAGCGCCGATCTCGACCATCCTTACGGATACGGGCGCGTGCTCCGCAAAGGGGCGCGAGCAGGGGCGGAGGTGCAGGCGATTGTGGAAGAAAAGTCCGCGACCCCGCGGCAAAAGAAAATCCGCGAGATCAACTCCGGATTCTATGCGTTCGCCGCGGCCGCTTTGTACGAGCACATCGACCGTCTCTCCACCAAGAACGCGCACGGCGAGTATTACCTCACCGACATGGCGGAAGTTTTTCAGCGTGCCCGCAAGAAGGTGGTCGCGATGAAGACTGCGGATGCGGGCGAAGTGCTGGGCAGCAACACGCGAGCGGAAATGATGGTTCTGGACGCGCGGATGCGCCTGGCGAAGTGCCGCGCGCTGCTGGAGGAAGGGGTTACGATTTTTTATCCGCACACCTGCGTGATTGACAGCGAGGTGGAAGTTGGCGCCGACACCGTGATTGAACCCTTCGTGCAGTTGCTGGGCAAAACCAAAATCGGCGCGGATTGCCGCATCCGCTCCTACAGCGTGATCGGGAATTCAACCCTTGGCGATGGCGTCACGGTGAAGCCGGGGACAATCATGGAAGATTCGCGGGTGGGCGCGGGAGCGGTCCTCGGACCGTACACTCATATGCGTCCTGGAAGTGAGGTGGGCGAAGGCGCGCACCTGGGGAATTTCGTCGAGACCAAGAAAATCAAACTGGGCAAGGGTTCGAAGGCGAATCACCTCAGCTATCTGGGCGATGCGGAAATCGGCGAAGCCGTGAACATCGGCGCGGGTACCATCACCTGCAATTACGATGGCGTGAACAAACACAAAACGGTCATCGAAGATGGGGCCTTTATCGGCAGTGACTCAACTCTGGTGGCGCCGGTAAAGATTGGACGCGGCGCCTACGTTGCGGCCGCGAGTTGCATCACGGAAGATGTACCGGAGGATGCGTTGGCGCTGGGGCGCGCGCGGCAAAGCGTGAAAGAAGGCTGGGCACGGGCGAAGCGCGAAGCGCAGAAGGACCAGCATCGTTAGTGGAATGGATGCGGTGACGGGGCTCTGCCCCGTCTGGGCGGGGCAGAGCCCCGCCGCCACACTTTCCCATCCCTTCATTTTAATTGGGCTACACTAGACCCGAAGCAAACCATGGCGCAGACGCCTCCAACTCGGGAAGTATATCCAGTCCGCTACGACGTCTCCCTGCTGGCGGCCGAAGATTTCTATTTATTCAACGAAGGCAGCCACTATCGCATTTACGAGAAGATGGGCGCGCACGTTGTCGAATCCAAGGGAACCACGGGCAC
>JBGPFV010000186.1:0-5757 GCA_041483535.1 Terriglobia bacterium
CAACTGGTCACCATTGACACCGACGTGGCGGTCGAACTGGAAGTTGCCACAATGAAAATGGGCGAGCCGGACATGGAAGGTCTGCGCGCGCTGTTTGCCGAGCTCGAATTCACTTCGTTGTTGAAAGAACTCCTACCCGTGGCTGAAGTGAAGGAAGGCGACTACCGGGAGATCAAGTCGAAACCTGAATTCGACGAGTATTTGAGAGGGTTGGACCAAAACGCGGCGCTGGCGTTCGCAATTCCGAGCGAGCTCACCGAGCGTATTCTCCCCGAGAACACTGCGGAAGAAGATGAGCCGCAACCGGCGCAGTCGGAGTTTCTCCCTTTGCAGCCTGCGGATTCGGAGGATCAGCGCGCGGGACGTCTGCGGAGCATTGCGGTCTCGAATGCGTCCGGGGCTGGGGCGATGGTCGCGCTGGAAGATGCGGCGCTCGCCGATCGAGTGAAAAGCGCGCTCGAAGACGCCGCTGTGCCGAAGACGGTCCACGATTTCAAGTCCGCACTCCACCATCTCTCCGAGCAGGGCATTGCGCTGGCCGGAGTGCGGCATGATCCCATGCTCTATTCCTACCTGCTCGATCCGACTTACTCCTCGCATTCGTTGCCGGAGGTGGCGCTGCGGAGACTCAATTTGCAACTAAGCGGCAACTTGGCGGAAGCGGCCGATGTAACGGGCCGGCTGGCGAGCGCGCTCCGCAAAGAGGTCGACGATTCCGGACTAGCCTCGGTGTACGAGACGATCGATCGACCGCTCGTGCCCGTGCTGGCGCGCATGGAAGACGCGGGAGTGAAGATCGACCTGGCGGCGCTGGAAAAAATGTCGGGCAAGTTGCAGCACGAGGCCGCTGCCAAAGCGCACGACATTTATGAGCGTTGCGGCGCGGAGTTCAATATCAATTCGCCGAAACAGCTGGGGGATATGCTGTTCAACAAGCTCGCTCTCCCGATGCCGGTGAAATATGGGAAGGGAAAAAAGATATCGACGGCTGTGGATGTGATGGAAGGACTGGCCGCGGAGCACGAAGTCCCGCGGCTCGTTCTCGAGTACCGGCAGCTGACGAAGTTGAAGTCGACGTATGTGGACGCCTTGCCGGCGCTCATTCGCAGCCAGAGCGGCCGCGTGCATACAACTTTTGGACAGACTGGGACGGCGACGGGCAGGCTGTCTTCGGCGAATCCGAATTTGCAGAATATTCCCATTCGCACCGAACTTGGGCGAGAGATACGGGCAGCCTTTATCGCCGAGCCCGGGCACGTACTGCTGGCCGCGGACTATTCGCAGATCGAACTGCGGCTGCTGGCGCACTTCTCGAAAGACAAGCTGCTGGTGGAGGCGTTCCAGCGCGGAGACGACATTCACACCTTGACCGCATCGCAGGTGTTTGGCGTGCCGCCGCTGATGGTTACGCCCGACCACCGTCGGCAGGCGAAGGTGGTGAACTTCGGGATTGTCTACGGTTTGTCGGCGTTTGGGCTATCGCAGCAGTTGGGGATCACGACCGGCGAAGCAAAGAAATTCATCGACGCCTATTTCGAGAAATATGCCGGAGTTCGCGCCTTTATCGATGAGACGCTCGAAAAGGCCCGCCGTGACCAGAAAGTCTCGACCCTGTTCGGGCGCGTTCGTCCCATCCCCGATATCAACAGCAAGAATCCGAACCAGCGCGGATTTGCGGAGCGCACAGCGGTGAATACTCCGCTGCAGGGAACAGCCGCCGACCTGATCAAGCTGGCGATGATCCGAATTGACGAGGAAATCGGGAAGCGCGGCCTGACGTCGCGAATGACTTTGCAGGTGCATGATGAACTTGTGTTCGAGGTGCCAGAGCGCGAAGTGGACGTCATGAAAGCGTTGGTGCGGGAACACATGGAGCAAGCCCATCCGCTGGCGGTTCCGCTGCTGGTGGAAATCGGAGTGGGGTTGAACTGGAGAGATCTGGAGTAGATGAGTCAGTTAGTCACGAACAGCGCCGGTAAGAATGAAAACCCGGTCTTGCCGTCCGATGTGAATCATGAACTGAGTATTCGCTCCTGAGGAAAACAATTCCGGCATTTCCGTTATACTCTGGGGAACCATTGTCATGAAGCGCCGCGTTCGTCGTTGATTCCAGCCGCGTGACCAGAAAGTGTTTCGCCCTGCGGAGGCAGTCGGATGAGTGCAGCTCCATCGCTGGCGCTGGAAAAGACGCAACGGCGCGCATGTCCCCGCCGCCCGGTTCAGGTGCCCCTGGATGTAATCGCGCTCCGATCCGGAGTTCCCGAAAATTTGCCCGGCCGTTGTACCGACCTCAGTGAGACCGGAGTAGGCGCGGTCATCGCCGGAGAGTTGGTCCCGGATCAGCAGGTCGCCGTGGAGTTTCGGCTTCCAAACGTAGGCGTGCCGGTACGGGCGCGCGCGCTGGTTCGTTATCAGTCGCGACTCTGTTGCGGGCTTGAGTTTACGGGGCTGTCGGCGGAGCAGCGAGCGATGATCCGGTATTGGGTCGATCGCTCCGCAGCAGCGCCGGTGCATTTCAGTGATCTCAAAAAAGAAGGACCAGTTGCAGCTGCGGCGTTGGAGACGGAAGCGCCCGCGCCGACCGCACTGCCCATTGCCAAACCAAGGCGCAGAATCCGCATCGGGCGGCGCGGATTTTATGTGCTGTTCGCCTGCACGCTGGCGCTCGCTGGTCTGGGATGGTGGCAGTGGCAGAGATCCTGGAGCGAACTGGAAACGCACGCGGCGGTTGCGGAGCAGGGGTTGCAAGTCTCTCCCGAAGCCGTTTCTGCCGAAACCATGGCGAAGCGGATTGTAACCAAGGTCGAGCCGGCCTATCCGGAGGCCGCGCGAACTGCGGGGACCGAAGGGTTAGTGGTGCTGGATGCGGTGATTCGGCCGGATGGCAGTGTGAAACGCTTGCGGCCGGTCTCCGGATCCGATGTGCTGGTGCAGTCGGCGACCGAGGCGGTGCAGTCCTGGAAATTTGAGCCCTACCTATCCAGCGGCCAAGCGGTTGAGGTGGAAACCACGATTGCGGTCGAGTTCCGGCTGCATTGACGCGGCGCTACTCGAACGTTTCCGCCTGTCGGAAGGGAACGCCAAGTTGGTCTTTTGCCGATACGATCGCGGAAACGCCCGGTTCGCCGTCGAGTTGCCAGTCGATGTTCAACCGGGGATCATTCCACGCCACCGTGCGTTCGTGCTCGGGCGCATAAAAATCGGTCGTCTTATAGAAGACGTGGGCGGTTTGGGACACGACTCGGAAGCCGTGAGCAAATCCGCGCGGAATCCATAAAATGTGTTTGTTCTCGCCGGAAAGTTTGTAGGATTCCCACTTTCCGAAGGTAGGAGAGCTGCGGCGGAGGTCGAGCGCGACATCAAGAATCTCGCCGGTGATGGCGCGCACAAGCTTTCCTTGAGGCTGGCGGATCTGGTAGTGCAAGCCGCGGATGACATTTTTCTCGGAATAGGAGTGATTGTCCTGGACGAATGGTTCTGTAATGCCGAGTTCGGCAAATGTGCGCTGGTTGTAGCTTTCCAGAAAGAAGCCGCGGTCGTCCCCGAACACACGTGGTTCGAGGAGCAGAAGTCCGGGCAGGCTGGTGGCGATTTTTCTCATCCTAAGGTTTTCATCGACTAGAACACGCGTTCCCGCAACAATTGCAGCAGGTAAGCGCCGTATCCATTGTTGCGCATCGGCTGCGCCAGCGCTTCCAGTTGCGCGGCGGTGATGTAGCCGGAACGATAGGCGATTTCCTCCGGGCAAGCTACCATCAGCCCCTGGCGTTTCTCCAGAGTCTGGATGAATAACGAGGCTTCCATCAAGGCTTCGTGCGTGCCCGTGTCGAGCCAGGCCGTGCCTCGTCCCATCACGCAGACGTTGAGTTGATTGCGTTCGAGATAGACGCGGTTGACGTCGGTGATTTCAAGCTCGCCGCGCTTCGAAGGCTTAAGGCTCGCGGCAATTTCGACGACCTGCCGATCGTAAAAATAAAGTCCGGTGACCGCGTAACGCGATTTCGGCTGCTTCGGTTTCTCTTCAATGCTGAGCGCTTTCCCCTGCGCATCGAACTCGACGACACCGTAGCGCTCGGGGTCGTGAACGGGGTACGCAAAAACGCGGGCGCCTTTCGGCTGGAGCGTCGCTGCGTGCAATTCCTTGACCAGGTCGTGTCCGTAGAAAATATTGTCGCCGAGCACGAGCGCACAACCGCCGGAGCCGATAAATTCCTTGCCAATCAAGAATGCCTGGGCAATGCCCTCGGGCTTCGGTTGCGCGGCATACTGGAAATGGACGCCGTAGCGCGCGCCATCGCCGAGCAAGTGCTGAAAGCGCGGCAGATCCTCGGGCGTCGAGATGAGCAGAATTTCGCGAATGCCGGCCAGCATCAGCGTGGAGAGCGGGTAGTACACCATCGGCTTGTCGTATACCGGCAGCAGGCTCTTGGGAAGCACCTGGGTGACGGGATAGAGGCGCGTGCCCGATCCTCCCGCGAGGATGATGCCTTTGTAATTCGAGGGCGCGGTTTTGGTCATGTCGAGTGTCAGCCTCAGCCTTCGTCTCAATGCTCAGCGGCGTAGTGTTTCGCGATCCATTGACGATAGCTGCCGCTGGTAACGTCGCGGACCCAGTCTTCATGTTCAAGATACCAGCGGACGGTTTTCTGCATGCCGCTCTCAAATGTCTCCAGCGGGCGCCAGTTTAGTTCGCGCTCGATTTTGCGCGCGTCCATGGCGTACCGGCGGTCGTGGCCGGCGCGGTCTTTGACGAACGTGATGAGTTGGCGGTGAGGAACGGCGGGGTCGTTCGGGCGTAGTTCGTCCAGCAGTTCGCAAATGGCGCCGATAATCTCCATGTTCCTTTTTTCGCTTCGCCCACCGATGTTGTAGGTCTCTCCGACCCGGCCGTGGGAGAGCACGGTACGAATCGCGCGGCAATGATCCTCGACGTAAAGCCAGTCGCGAACGTTTTTGCCGTCCCCATAGACCGGGAGCGGCTTGCCGGCGCACGCATTCAGGATCATGAGCGGAATCAGTTTTTCGGGGAACTGGTAAGGTCCGTAATTATTGGAGCAGTTGGTGGTAAGGACGGGTAGCCCGTAAGTATGGTGATAGGCGCGGACCAGATGATCGGAAGCCGCCTTGGACGCGGAGTACGGACTGTTGGGCGCGTAGGGAGTGCTCTCGTTGAAGGCCGGGTCGTTGGGGCCGAGCGATCCGTAGACTTCATCGGTGGAGACGTGCAGGAAGCGGAACGATGTGTGCTCGGGTTCCGCAAGCGCCGACCAGTAGGCGCGCGTTTCTTCGAGCAGGCTGAATGTGCCGTTCACGTTGGTGCGGACGAAATCGTCGGGGCCGTGGATGGAGCGGTCGACGTGGCTCTCGGCGGCGAAATGAATGATGGCACGGGGTTGTTCGCGCCGCAGCAGGGTGCGCAAGAAATCGCGATCGACGATGTCGCCCTGCTCAAAGCGATAGCGCGGGTCGGCTTCGACCGCGCGCAAATTGTTGAGATTGCCAGCGTAGGTCAGCTTGTCGAGATTCAGGACGCGCGCGCCTTCCGAGGCCATCCATTGGAGAATGAAGTTCGAGCCAATGAAGCCCGCGCCGCCGGTGACCAGGATGAGATCTTCCATGCTCCGAATGCGGCTTCGCGCAAAGACGCCGCTTTCCGATTCTAATCATAGCGACAGCCGGACGCGAAGTCGCGCACTTTGGTACCGGGTATCCGGATCAAGCAGGCACAGTCTGGCTGGGGGCGACCGCTTCGGTGTC
>JBGPFV010000187.1:0-5722 GCA_041483535.1 Terriglobia bacterium
ATCTGCCCGCGCCGGCAATCACTCGCGAAGCTTACGCGGCCGAAAACCAGCTCGATGCCGCTAAGCCCTGGATCACGCTGATGCCGGGCAGCCGCCGGAAAGAAGTGCGCATGAATCTGCCGACGATCCTGGAGGCGGCGGATCGTCTAGAGAAAGATCGTGTGGAGAAAGATCGCCTGGGCGGCGGTTATGAGTTCCTCCTGCCGGTGGCGCGCACGCTCGACTCGTCGTTTCTCAGCGAATTGATCGCGGCGCCGACGGAGACGCGTCAAGCCGCGTCTCTACAGCGAGCTATTCACCTGGTTCCCGAGGCGTTGCCTGCGCTCTACCACGCGCGCGCCGCGATCGTGGCTAGCGGCACAGCCACCGTTGAAGCCGCCATCATGGGCACTCCGTTTGTCATGGTGTACCGCGTATCGGCCCTCACCTACGCGTTGGGCAAGCCGCGCGTCAAGGTCCCTTACTTCGCCATGGTCAACCTGATTGCAGGGGAGGAGGTTGTCCCCGAACTGGTGCAGCATAAGTTCACGGCGGAAAACATCGTGACCGAGATCAACAAGATCATCCCCGACGGCGAGGCGCGAAGGCGCATGATCGAGCGCCTTGCCAAGGTTAAGGTCAGGCTGAAGCACGGGAGCGGCGGCGCACATCCGGCGGAAACGGCGGCGGAGATCATAGTAGAAATGATCGGGTAGGTCCGAGTGCCGGATCATGGAGGCGCGGCTTGACAGGCTGCGGAAAAGTCAATTTCCGATGCCCAGCCCCTTAGAGAGCGTGCGTGAGAACTTGGTCGTCCCTCCCGGACTTGACTCATCTCTTCCACTTTCCGCAGCGCTGAAGCGCCAGGCTAAGCTGGGTCGCCCCTCCGGGGCTGGATTCTCCTACACGAACTATTGCGGTTGACAATCGGCCACGGGGCATCCTGAGGGAGCCTGGGTTCGGATGCTGCCAACCCCGTTTTTGGTATGGATCACCATCATGGCTAAAGGATATGCCCACCAGAATTTTTGGATGACCTTGTCGCCGGGAAGCCAGGAGTGGGGCTTCTTGAGTTCGTAAGCCACGAGCAATTCAGCCGCGTAGATCCCCGCGTACTTGGCGACCAGGTGCTGGTTCGGAGGGACGCTGGCGACCCAGGGAGCGCCGGCGGCGAACTCGTGGTCCAGCACCAGCTTGTGCGCGGTGAAACGCAGACTCTCAGCGCCAGCAAGCGCTGCCATGACGGCGATGAACTTCTTATCAATAACTTTGACTTTCACTCTTTGCGCGGAGGGCGTGTCCGGAAGTGAGACCGGCGGGGCCGCAGTGGACGTGTAGCCGGTCGTCGAGTTGATTTCAGAGCGCACTTCAGGGGGCATTTCGATGAGCAGTTGGCTTTGGGCCGGGGCCCGGGCGATGATCAGAAGGACCAGCAGAAGCGTGAGAACGAGCAAGCGGGCGGTCTGCAAGTAAAATCTCCTTGATGGGCTTGTCATCGCGAAGCCCGGTTGCCAGGAGGAGGGCGGCGGACCGCTAGGTGTTTCTGCGATTCGAGATGGACAGCAGTACCGTGCAACCTCTGTGCCATCTCTGCGCCAATTGAGGGGAACTTGTTTTTCAACGAGGTAGGGTTCGTTTTCCCGAACTGGGACACATTGCCGCGCTGGCATGCGCAGAAAATCTGACTAACTGAACTTTTATTTTTCCGTCGCGGGCAAACTCTGGAACCGAACCGCTCAACTGCGCAATCGCGTCGTAAGGCCAGCGAGTACGCCCATGAATGCTACAGCTCCGTAGATGCCAGCTATCGACGCCGCGTTCTTAGTGCAGTTGCCGCGTGTACCAGACGTTCCCAGGTGTCAGCCAGTTATAACCCTCGCCCCAGGCGGTCTGCGTGTGCGATTGGTTGTCGATATCCATGTCGAAGTAGTCGCCAAATGGAAAGCGGAAGCCGTCGGTGAAGATGTAGCTGTAACCGGCCACGTACGTCGAGAGTACGGTCTCAGCCGACCAACTGGAGCCGCCGTTGACCGAGGTCCGGTAATAAACGTTCCAGTCCGGCTCATTGCGCTGATCCATCCAGGCGATGCGTATGTCTCCGGCTGCGCCCGCCGCGACCGACGGGAAGGCATGGTCAACCCCGGAAGGAGCAAGCGAAACGTCGGCCTTGGGACTCCACGTGTTGCCCTGATCGGTGGAAGTCGAGTAGAAGATTCGCTCCGGGCCGCCGTCAACCGTGCCCGAGTTCCACAGCACATAGACCTGGCCCGCTGCGTCCGAGGTCATGGCGATGCCCGGACCTAAGAATGCCCATCCGCAGCTGAAAGCGGAGCAATCGGGCGGCGAACTGGAGACGTCCAGCAAAGTCGGGGTCCAGGTCCGGCCGCCATCGGACGACTTGGTGACGTAGAGATTTACCGGACCTTTGGCTCCGCCGTTCTGCGTGTAACCGTCCCATGAAAAGTAAACGTTGCCGGCGGGATCGACCGTACCGCCGCCGGTGAGCGACCATCCGAATTGCGCGTTGGCGTTGACCTTCACCGAGGTCCAAGTCACCCCACCGTCGTGGGATGAGGAACACCACACCACTTGCGCGTGGTCGTAGGCAACGTACACATCGTTGCCGCGCACGGCCAGGATATCTTTGTCGGTGCCGGCCTTGGTGGAGTTAGCGATCACCGTGGTCCAGGTCTGGCCGAAATCGGTTGACTTGGCGACCTCGATCACGCTCTTGTTGTTCTGTAGCCAGGAGGCATACACGGTCTTGCCATCCACCGGATCGACTTTGACCTGCACGTCGATCTGTTCCGAACCAGGGTCGGCAATCACGCGCGGCGCCGACCAGGTTTTGCCGTTGTCGCTCGAAACCACGAGATCGGCGATCGAACTGGGGCACCCCTTGCAGCTGGGAGGAAAATCGGGGATCAGCACGTAAACGTGGCCGTAGCGATCGGCGGCGATGGCTGGCTCCCAGGTGTCTCCCGGCAAACTCGCGCCGAGACGGGTCTGCGCCTGAAAGGTTTGCGCGAAGAGCAATGCTGGGGTTGAGACGGTCACTACTCCGATGAGCAACAACGCCAAACTGCGAACCGTTGCGCGAGTCATGTGAAGCCTCCTGATCCAGGCGGGGGTGGAACGACGGCGTAAAAGCCGGGCGCAAGTATACACCGGAATCAAGCCAGACAGCCCTAATCGAACCAGAGCGTTTGTCGCTGGCGAGTAAACAATTTCGCTAACCCTTGTCCTCACAGCATCTTTTGCGGGAAAATCAACATCTTAGAGAATGTTGTGCTCGCCAGGAGACCCTACTTGAAACTCAGCTACTCTCGACCAGCGCGCCGGGCGCTCGGTTTGACGGTTGTTTTTTTTCTGTGTCTGGTTGCGAACCGGACGGCGCGGGCGGCCGAGAAAGCGCGCCTGAGTGTGGACGACTACCAGATCGACGTCGAACTCCTGCCGCAGACGCACAAGCTCACGGCGCGCGCCACGGTAAGAGTCACGGCGCTCGAAGATCTCAGCGTGGCCACCTTTCAACTGAACAACGCGCTGCGCATTACGAAGCTTACGGACGCCAACAACAAGCCGCTCACTCCGGAGCGCAACACTCAGGATTCGACGGTGCGCTTTGCGCTCTTGAGCGGCATCGCCAAGAATGCGAGCACCACCTTTTACTTCGAATACGAAGGCACGCTGGAAAACGCTGACGACAGTCCGGTGCAGGGATTGAAGCTCGCCTACGTCGGCCCTGACACCAGTTATCTGCTCTACTCCGGACTGTGGTTTCCGGTTGCGGGATACGGCGTCAATCGCTTTACTTCCACCATCAGCGTGACCGTCCCGGCGCACATGGTGGCGATCGGCAGCGGGAAAGAGCCGACCGCGACTGCGGCGGGCGCAACCCCAACTCCAAATCCAAAGCCGACCGCGCTGGCGAACACCAAGACCTTCACCTTCACCTGGGACAAGCCCAGTTTCCCGGGCACGATCATTGCCGGGACGTTCCAGGAATTCAAGAGCGACGAAGCGGGCATCGATCTGCATGTGTTCTTCAAGCCCAATAAGAAAGACTTGGGCCCGGAGTACGCCTCGACGGCAGTCAAGGCGTTCACCTTCTTCGTTACGCAGTATGGAAACGCGCCTTCGACGCGGCTAAAAGTCGTGGAACTCCCGGATGACACGGTGCCCTCGGCATGGGCGCCAGAAATCGCGGCGCTTTCGAGCCGCGCCATCACGGAGAAGATCAACTACCGGCTGCTGGCGAATACGATTGCCCATCAGTGGTGGGGCGTGTCGGTGAGTCCCGCATCGAAAGACGACTGGTGGATCAGCGACGGCTTCTCGCGCTACTCCGAAGCTCGCTACGTGGAGAGCGCAGCGGGCCAAGCGGGCCTCGAGGAGATGGTGAAAGACATGTCGGTGGGCGCGCTCGCCTATGACAGCGTGCCGCTTTCGAGCGCCGACAAGCTCGACCAGTTTTCTCCCGAATTTCAGTCGCTGGTGACCGACAAGGGCGCCATGATCCTGCACATGCTGCGCTGGGTGGTGGGCGAGCCCAGGTATCTGAAGATCATGCGCGATTTCGCCACGAAATATGCAGGCAAGTCCGCCAGCACCGACGATTTCCGCAAGCTCACCGAAACGGTGTACGGCCAAAAACTCACCTGGTTCTACTCGCAGTGGATGGATTCCACCAGCGCCCCCGAGTTTAAGGCCAAGTACACCGTCTATCGGCTGGGTCGTAGCAAGGGCTTCCGCATCGTCGGCGCGATTAGCCAGGATCTCGATCTATTCCGCATGCCGGTAAATTTAAGAATCGATACCGACGGAAAAACGGAAGAAAAACGGATTGAGGTGGTAGGCACCAATTCTCCGTTTTCGATCGAAACCTTTGGACGCCCGCGACGGATCACCATCGATCCCGAAAACCGCGTGCTGACCAACTCCGCCGACATCAAGCTGCGATCGTCCATCGTGCGCGGACAGGGCCTGACCCAGCAAGGCGATCTGGCCGGAGCTTTGAGCGAGTTCAACAAGGCGCTCGCAGTCAACAAGAACAGCTCGCTCGCCCACTACCGGATCGCCGAAGTGTTTTTCCTGCAGAAGAATTATCAGGCGTCGGCGAACGCCTACCGCGAGTCGCTGAATGGCGACGGTGAGCCGCGCTGGACCGAGGTTTGGAGCCACCTGCAGCTGGGCAAGATTTTCGATGTAACCGGCCAGCGCGAGCGCGCCGTCAATGAATACCGCCAGGCCATTCAGACCAACGACAACACCCAGGGAGCGCTCGATGAAACCCGCCGCTATATGCAAAAGCCGTACGAGCGGGAAAAAGGGAGCTAGCTGCTACCGTCCACGAAGGCCGCGCCGTCATCTTGACCGCTAACCGAGCGGCGCGTACAGTTTTTACACGGGGGTGAGGTGTTTTCATGTCGAGCGAAGCCAGCAAATATTTAAAATTTGGTTCGGTTACGGTGTTGATTCTGGTCTCGCTCGCCTACCTTGCCTACACCGGCGTGCAGGACAGCAAAAGCTATTACGTCACCATCAAAGAATTGAATGGCATGGGGAACGAAGCTTACTCCAAACGTCTGCGTGTGGCGGGAAACGTGGTACCGGGCTCGATCAAGCGCTCCGGAACCCGCGTGGACTTCCTGCTGAAAGAAAACGATCTGACGCTGCCGGTTTCGTATACCGGGACCGAAGCTCCTCCCGATACTTTTAAGGACGACTCGCAAGCCTTGGC
>JBGPFV010000188.1:0-5708 GCA_041483535.1 Terriglobia bacterium
CGAACCGGGTCTTTGTTGGCGCCCTCGGACATCCTTATGGTCCGAATGCCGAGCGCGGCGTGTACCGCTCGCTCGATGGCGGCCAGACGTGGCAAAAGGTTCTTTATAAGGATGAAAACACCGGCGCGATCGACCTGGTGTTCGATCCGCGAAACGCGCAGGTCATCTTTGCCGACATGTGGGCCTCGCGCCGTCCGCCGTGGACAACCGGCAACAGCTACGATGGCCCGGGCAGCGGTCTCTACAAATCAACCGACGGCGGCAACCACTGGCGGCAGATTACAAAAGGCTTGCCGAGTGAGGCCGACAAGTTGGGCCGCATCGGCCTTGCCGTTTCGCCGAGCGATCCCGATCGCATGTACGCCTGGGTCGACGCGCGGGTTGACGCGCAGAAGCCCGGCGGCATCTATCGCTCAGACGACGGTGGCGAAAGCTGGCAACTCGTCAATACCGAGGAGCGCGTCGTGGGACGCGGCTCCGACTTTGCCTGCGTTCGCGTCGATCCAAGAAACAAAGATGTGATCTATGTGGCCAATACTTCGACCTACCGCTCCACCGACGCCGGCAAGAACTTCACCGCCATCAAGGGCGCGCCCGGAGGCGACGACTACCACACCATCTGGATCAATCCCGAAAACCCCGACATCATCGCCCTGGCGGTGGACCAGGGCGCGACCATCAGCGTGAATGGCGGCCAGACCTGGAGTTCCTGGTACAACCAGCCCACCGCGCAGTTCTATCACGTAATCACCGATAACGAGTTTCCGTATTGGGTCTATGGCGCGCAGCAGGAAAGCGGCTCGGTCGGTACCGCCAGCCGCAGCGACTTTGGCGAAATTACTTTTCGCGACTGGACGACCGTTGGTGTAGAAGAATACGGCTACGTTGCGCCCGATCCCCTGCATCCCAATCTGATTTACGGCGGCAAGGGTACGGTGTTCGACCGCAGTACCGGCCAGACGCGAGACGTTTCGCCGGTAGTTCTGCGCACCGGGCAGTATCGCTTCAATCGCACCGCGCCCTTGATTTTTTCCGCGGTCGATCCGCATGTGCTGTATCTCGGCTCGAACGTCCTTTTTGAAACCCGCGACGGCGGCAACAGTTGGCAGATCATCAGCCCCGACCTGACGCGCGAAGACCCGGTCTCCCCAGCGACTCTAGGCCCGTTTGTCGAGGCCGATCCGGCGAAGGGCAAGCATCGCGGCGTGATCTATTCCATTGCTCCGTCGCCGAAAGACGCAAAACTGATTTGGGCCGGCACCGACGATGGCCTGATTCACGTGACGCACGATGGTGGCAAGAACTGGCAGAACGTGACGCCGCCCGAACTAACGCCCTGGAGCAAGGTCGCGCAGATGGACGCGTCACATTTCGATACCCCAACTGCCTACGCGGCGGTGAATCGCCTCCGGCTCGACGACCTCCATCCTTATATCTACCGCACGCACGACGGAGGGAAGTCGTGGCAGAAAATCGTAAACGGCCTGCCCGAGAACGAACCCGTCAACACGGTGCGGGAAGATCCGGAGCGCAAAGGACTACTTTTTGCCGGCACCGAACGCACCGTCTACGTCTCCTGGGACGACGGCGACCATTGGCAGTCGCTGAAGATGAATCTGCCGCCGACTTCGATTCGCGACCTCGTCGTTCATCATGACGATGTCGTCGTGGGAACTCACGGCCGTTCGTTTTGGATCCTCGACAACATCACCCCGCTGCGCCAGTTCAGTTCGGAGGTTGCGGGCGCTCCCGCGCATCTTTTCGCGCCCCAGCTCACCTATCGCGTGCGCCGCAACAACAACACCGACACGCCCCTGCCGCCGGAAGAACCTGCCGGACAGAACCCTCCCGATGGAGCCATGATCGACTACTGGCTGAAAACCGCCGCGTCCGGCCCGGTCACTCTGGAAATTGTCGACGCCTCATCCGGACGAGTGGCGCGCCATTTTTCGAGCGCCGACAAACCCGAGCCCGTGAACGCCAACGAACTGAACGTTCCGACGTACTGGGTGCGTCCGGCGCGAACCTTGTCGGCCGCGCCCGGGATGCATCGCTTCATCTGGGA
Organism: Terriglobia bacterium; assembly: GCA_041483535.1. Taxonomy (GTDB): domain Bacteria; phylum Acidobacteriota; class Terriglobia; order Terriglobales; family Acidobacteriaceae; genus Acidiflorens. The sequence continues at coordinate 2,066 of JBGPFV010000188.1, forward strand.
TTTGACTTATCCCGCACCCGAAGTGCTCTCGCATGACTACCCAATCTCGGCCATCTACCACGACACGCCGCGCTATCCGCTCGGAGCCACGGTGTTACCTGGAGCGTACAGAGTCGTGCTCACAGTTGGCGGCAAAAACTACACCCAGCCTCTGAACATTCGCATGGATCCGCGGGTGAAGACCTTGCCGGAAGACCTGGCCAAGCAATTCGATCTCGACCGGAAAATTGCCGGCGCGCTTCACCAGGATTACGAAGCCCTGCAACAGGTGCGCAGCTTGCGTGCCCAGTTGAAATCGCTTGCAGGACATGTTTCCGATGCTGTCACAAAAACGGCGTCCGAACTGGAAGCGAAAGCCGCGTCCATCGAAGGCGACGAAGGCGGCTACGGTACCCGCTACCTGAGTACTCCCGAAGGCCGCAGCCTGGCGCGGCTGAACGGCGGCTTCCGCGCCCTGGTCACCGCTCTCGATACCGCCGACGCCGCGCCGACAACGCAGCAAGTGGCGACGTTCGTCGAACTGGAAAAGGCGCTGGAAGAGCAGTTGTCGGCATGGTCTCAAATCAAGTCGAAAGACGTGCCGGAACTGAACCAGGAACTGAAGAAAGCCGGGGAGCAGCCGATCGATCTGCAAAAGCCGGTCGCCAGCGCAGCCGATGCGGCCCACACAACCTCGCAGGATCGAGACAAGAACGAGGAATAGGTGCGTGTGGCGCGGACACCCTTGTCCGCGGATCCATGCTCCCGCTCTGATTACAGCGGGATGTTCCCATGCTTCTTTGGCGGGTTCTTGTCGCGCTTGGTTTCGAGCATCTCCAGCGCCTGGATCAGCTTCTTGCGGGTCTCGCGCGGCTGGATGACCGCATCCACGAATCCGCGGTCGGCGGCCACGTAGGGATTCGCCAGGCGGTCGCGGAATTCTTCGATCTTTTGTTGGCGAACCGCTTCGCGATTTTCAGCGCCATCCAACTCGCGTTTGTAGACGATATCCACCGCGCCTTCCGGCCCCATCACCGCGATTTCGGCGCTGGGCCAGGCGTAGTTCACGTCCGTGCGAATGTGCTTGGACGCCATCACGCAATACGCTCCGCCGTAGGCCTTGCGCGTGATCACGGTCACTTTCGGCACGGTCGCTTCCGCAAACGCATACAGCAGCTTGGCCCCGTGCTTGATGATGCCGCCATACTCCTGGTTAGTGCCGGGCAGGAAGCCGGGGACATCTTCAAACGTAACCAGTGGAATATTGAAGCAGTCGCAGAAGCGCACGAAGCGCGCGCCCTTCACCGACGCATTGATATCGAGCGTGCCGGCAAGCATGGCGGGCTGATTGGCCACGATCCCAACCGGCTTGCCGTTGAAGCGCGCAAATCCGACGACGATGTTCTTGGCATAGTGCTCGTGAATTTCAAAGAAATAGCCGTCGTCCACCACCGTGTGAATCACATCTTTCATGTCATACGGCATGTTCGATTGATCGGGAATCAGCGTGTCCAGCTTCTCGTCCAGACGATCAATCGGGTCGGTGCAGACCTTGCGCGGCGGGTCTTCGAGATTGTTCGACGGAATAAAACTCAGCAGCTCGCGAACCATCGACAGGCATTCGGCATCATCGCGACACATGAAGTGCGCTACGCCTGAAGTTTCGTTGTGGGTGTGCGCTCCGCCGAGCTGGTCTTTTGTCACTTCTTCGTGGGTGACCGTTTTGATCACATCCGGCCCAGTGATGAACATGTACGAAGTCTGGTCCACCATCAAGATAAAATCGGTGATCGCCGGAGAGTAAACGGCGCCGCCCGCGCACGGACCCATGATGGCCGAGATCTGCGGCACCACTCCACTATAAAGCGTGTTGCGCAAAAAGATGTCGGCGTAGCCGGCCAGCGACATCACGCCTTCCTGAATGCGCGCACCGCCAGAATCATTCAGTCCAATCACCGGAGCCCCCATCTTGGCCGCCAGATCCATGACCTTGACGATCTTTAAGGCATTGGCCTCGGAGAGCGAGCCCCCGAACACGGTAAAATCCTGCGCAAAAACAAAGACCAGCCGTCCTTCCACGCGGCCGTAGCCGGTGATAAAACCGTCGCCGTAGAACTTCTGCTTTTCCATGCCGAAGTTGTGGCAGCGGTGCGTGACCAGCTTATCGGTTTCCTCAAAGGTGCCCTCGTCGAGCAGAAATTCCACGCGCTCGCGGGCCGACATCTTGCCCTCTTTGTGCTGCCGCTCGCGCCGCTGCGCACCGCCGCCTTCCTGGGCCATCTGGTCTCGTTTTTTCAGTTCGGCAATCTTCTCTTCGAGTTTCATAGGGAGCCATTATAGGCGAGCAGGAACGTGATGGAGCGCCGGGCGTCCCCGCCCGGCCACGATGCTGCTGACGCGCACGCGGGGACGGGCGAGACGCCCGTCGCTCCACTGGGTTACGCCCGCGTGGCAGCCGAGTCCAACAGATTCAGAAATCTAATTTTCTTTTCCGGCGCCAGAAACGACGCCTCCAACGAATTGCGCGCCAATTCCCGCAGGTGTTCATCGGTGAAGCCAAACGCTTCCTGAATAAGCCCGTACTCCTCGGCCAGCGAGGTACGAAACATGGCGGGATCGTCACTGTTGATGGTCAGCATGAGTCCCTGATCGAAGTAGCGCCGCACCGGATGTTGCGCCAGTTCGGCGCAGCAGCCCGTCCGCAGATTGCTGGTCACGCAGATTTCAATCGCAACCTGGCTCTCGGCCAACTCTTCGATCAATTCCGGATCCTGCGCGGCGGTAAGCCCGTGGCCGATGCGTTCCGCCTTAAGGTTCAGCGCGCCCCAGATGGACTCCGGCCCGTCGCTTTCACCGGCGTGGGCGGTGAGATGAAGGCCGCGCTCGGCGGCGCGCGCGTAAACCGCAGCGAACCAATCCGCCGGCCCCGCGCGCTCGTCGCCTCCAATGCCGAAGGCCACCACGTTGCGGTCGCGAAACTGGATGGCGAGATCGAGCACGCGCTGCCCCTTTTCGGCGCCGAACTGCCGGATGGCATCGAAGATCCACACCAGCGATAGGCCGAAGTCTTTCTCTCCGCGCACGCGGCCGCGTTCCAGCCCCTCGAAAATCGCCACGAAATCCTGCTTCCGCCAGAGGCAGACGCCGGCCGAAACGATCACCTCCGCATGAAGCACGTTCTGCGCTTTCAGCCGCTCCATCAGCCGGTAAGTAATCAACTCGTAGTCTTCCGGAGTACGCAAGTGTCCGGTAACGTCCTTGAAAGCCGTGAGGAAGCCCGCGAAGTCCTGGTAGTTGTAAAGCTGCTCCACTTCGGCGAGCGACGCCCCTTCCATCCCGTGACGCTGGCGCAGTTCGAGCAACGTGGCTGGCTCGATCGAGCCTTCGAGATGCAGATGGAGTTCAGCCTTCGGGAGCGAGAGGACGAAGCGGGAGGGCTCCGATGGCATGGACCGATTCTAATGGATCGGCTCGTGTGGTGGCGGGGCTTTGCCCCGCCGGGACGGGGCAGAGCCCCGTGCCCACACAAAATCCGATCACCCGTTTCTTTTCTCTTTGCAAAACTCGCTATGGTGCCGGCTGTAGAAGATGTAAATCAGCAGCCCCAGCCCCAGCCAGATCACAAAGCGCAGCCACGTAATGAGCGTAAGCCCGAACATCAGCC
>JBGPFV010000189.1:0-5691 GCA_041483535.1 Terriglobia bacterium
GGGTCGATCTGGCACGCCAGCGGACGGTAGAAAACCAGGTCTTAGGTCTTAGGTTTTAGGTCTTAGTCCCCCACATCCCCATGAACCGACATGCGCCTGAGTCTGCGCAGCTTCACGTAAGGGCCGTAGGCAAACTCTTCAACAATTGGCACTCGCAACCTAAGACCTAAGACCTAAGACCTAAGACCTAAGACCTAAGACCTAAGACCTGCCACCTGAGACCTTGTTTTACATTCTCGGCTGCATCGTTGAGAATAGTCAGTTCACTTTGCAGTGCACCTTATCCCAGGAGACCTCATTGGCCCAGCTTCAGCGCGTTAAGATCAGCGCTCTCGGCACCTACGTGCCGCCCCGCCTTCTCACCAACGCCGACCTCGAAAAGCTTGTCGACACCAACGATCAGTGGATCATGGAGCGCGTCGGTATCCGCGAGCGTCATATCGTGGACAAGGGGAGTGCGACCAGCGACCTGGCGGTGGAGGCGGCGAAGAAAGCGCTCGCCGAGCGCGGCATCAGCCCTTCCGATCTCGATGCGATTATTGTGGGTACGGTTACGCCCGATATGTTTTTCCCCTCGACCGCTTGTCTCGTGCAACACAAGCTGGGCGCGAAAAATGTCTGGGGATTCGATGTCTCAGCTGCCTGTTCCGCGTTTGTTTACGCGTTGCAAGCCGGAGCGCAGTTCGTCGCCACCGGATCCCACAAGAAAGTGCTCGTGATTGGCGCCGACGTGATGTCGTCGATTATCGACTACAGCGATCGCGCGACCTGCGTCATCTTTGGCGATGGCGCGGGAGCGGTCCTGCTCGAACCGGCGGAGGACGATTCCGTCGGGCTGATTGATTTTATTCACGAAGTCGATGGATCGGGTGGGTGCTCGCTCTATATGCCAGGTGGCGGAAGCCTGAATCCCTCGACGCACGAAACCGTCGACCAGAAGATGCACTTTGTTCATCAGGATGGGGCAGCGGTGTTCAAGTTCGCGGTGCGCAAGATGGCGGCGCTCTGCGAAGAAATTCTAAGGCGCAACAACATCCAGGGCAGCGAGATCGACGCCTTCATTCCGCATCAGGCGAACAAGCGCATCATCACCGCGACTGCCGACCGGCTCAAGATGCGTCCCGAAGCCGTGATTATCAACATCGAGCAGTACGGCAACACTACCGCCGGAACGATTCCGCTGGCCATGGAAACCGCGCGCCAGGAAGGCAAACTCAAGAAAGGAAGCCTGGTGCTGCTGGCGTCGGTGGGAGCGGGATTTACGGTCGGAGCCACACTGCTGCGTTGGGCGTATTAGCTGCTGACGGAGACGCGGCAAGCCGCGTCTCTACAGTTCATTTTGTCGCCATCGCTCCCACTAACGACTCGAAGATCTTGCATCCATCGATGCCGCCGAGTTCAGGCTCGGCGGCTCGTTCGGGATGGGGCATCATGCCGAGGACGTTGCGTCCCGGGCTGCAAATTCCGGCTATGTTCTCAAGCGAGCCGTTGGGGTTCGCTTCCGGCGTGATTTCGCCTTGCGGGTTGGCGTAGCGGAAGACGATGCGGTGGTCGCGGTTCAGTTCGATGAGTGTCGTCTCATCGCAAAAATAATTGCCTTCCATATGCCCGATGGGGATGGTCAGTACTTCCCCGTGGCGGCAGGTGTTGGTAAACGGCGTCTGGTTGTTTTCAACTCTCACCTGCACCGGCTTGCAGACATATTTCAAGCCAAGGTTGCGCATCAGCGCTCCGGGCAGCAATCCCGCCTCACATAAAATTTGGAAGCCGTTGCAAATGCCGAGCACCAACCCGCCCCCGGCGGCGAACTTGCGGACGGATTCCATCACCGGCGAGAACTTCGCAATTGCGCCGGTGCGCAGATAGTCGCCATAAGCGAAGCCTCCCGGGACGATCACCACATCGCAATTTTCGAGGTCGTGCGAGTCGTGCCACAGGAACGTTGCCTTCTGCTTGGCCACCTGCTCGGCCGTCCAGAAAGCATCGTGATCGCAGTTGGAGCCGGGGAAAATTATGACGCCAAATTTCATCGAAACCCTCGCGTGAACTCTATGGTAATACAACCAGGTTTTGTGACGAAGACGTTTCAGAAGAAGCGGGTGATGCCTTCTTCGAGCACGACCACCTTGTCTTTTACGCCGGCCTTGCGCGCCGCACGTTCCAGCAACTGGAGAGGCTCATCGAGCGGCTCATGCGAAAGGCGAAAGGTTCCATAGTGCATGGGCACCATCCAGCGGGATTTCAGATCGAGAAAGGCCTGGGTGGCATCGGCGGGACTGGTGTGGACGTTGCGGAACTGCGGCGGATTATAGGCGCCGATGGGCAGCAGCGCGAGTTCGGGCGACAAGCGGCGTCCGATCTCGCGAAAGCCGGCGAAGTAGGCGGTGTCTCCGGCGTGGTAGACGGAGTGTTTGCCGGCGCGGAGCACGTATCCGCCATAGCCGCGGTGCGAATCTTTGAGCATGCGCGCTCCCCAATGGCGCGAGGGGACGTGGGTAATGTCGAGGGCGCCGTGGCGATAGGTGTTCCACCATTCGAGTTCGACAATTTGTTCGAAGCCGAGATCGGAAACCAGGTCGAACAAATGATGCGGGACGACCAGCGTGGGCGCGGTTCCGGATTGGCGCCGGGTTTGGCGCGCGATCGTGCGCAGCGACTGGCGATGCAGGTGATCGAAGTGCGCGTGCGTTACCAGCACAACATCCATGGCCGGCAGATCGCGCAGGTTCAATCCCGGCTGGCGCAGGCGTTTGAGAAGGAAGAGCCAGCGCGCGAAGTTGGGATCGATGACGACGTTCTGTCCGCCAATTTGGAGGAAGAAGCTGGAGTGTCCGATAAAGGTGACGCCCAACTCGCCGTTCGTAACCAGTTGCGGTTTGTGAGTCTCGCCGGTGCGCGGTGTGACCGCGGAATGGCGCATCAGACGGGTGAACTGACTGGCTCGCTTGCGCAGCGCGGGATTTTTCAATGAGGACTTCAACATCGGTTCGACCAGCCCGGTGAAGAACGCGGACTATTCACAGATTATCGGCTTTGTTTTCGTAAGTCTCTAGTCCATTTTGATGCTCCCGAGGGAGGGATCGACGCTCGGAGGCCAAATTCATTGGACAGTTTTCTGGATTTTTCCTGCGCAAAGAACTGTGTTCTCCTTGACCGTGACTTTGCCGGTCATATCTAATTCAAGTCTGGAAGCATCTGGAAATTTGGAGGAATCAACGCCGATGCGCGTAGCTTTTCTGGGCTTGGGAATTATGGGACGGTCGATGGCCGCGAACCTGGTCAAAGCCGGACACGAGGTTGCGGTGTGGAACCGCACTGGGGGCAAGGATGTGGAAGGCGCGCGCAGCGCGGCTTCTCCGGCGGATGCGGCAACGGGCGCGGAAGTGGTGTGGATGTGTGTCTCGGACACGAAGGCGGTCGAAGCGGTGCTGTTTGGCCCGGACGGCGTCCAGCCAGTTCTCACCGCCGGCATGACGATCGCGGATTCGAGCACGATTTCTCCCTCCGCCACGCGGCGCTTCGCCGAGCGCGTGAAGGCGCGCGGGGTTGACTATGTGGACGCTCCGATGACCGGCTCAAAGATCGCCGCCGAAGCGGGCAGCCTGATTTTCATGGTGGGCGGCGACGACGCGGCGCTGGCTCGCTTGCAACCGCTTTTCCAGGCGATGGGCAAGCAGGTGTTCCACATGGGCGAAACCAGCAAAGGACAAGCCACGAAGCTGGTCATGAATCTGCAGATTGCGCTCATCTACGAAGGCTTCGCCGAAGCGCTCACGCTGGCCGCCAAGCTGGGGGTGGACGTGGACAAGCTGTTGCCGCTGGTGCAGGCTTCGATGGTGCGGTCGGGAGTAGTGGACTACAAAGCCCCGTTCATTCTGAAGCGCGACTTCTCACCTAATTTTCCGCTGCGGCTGATGCTGAAAGATATTCGTTTGGCGCTCGAAGCGGCCAAGGAATCACGGGTGCGGTTGCCTGGACTCGAAGCGGTGGAAGAGGTCTACGATGTCGCGGCCGAGGAAGGCCAGGCGGATCTGGATTACGCGTCGACACTGACTTTGCTGGAAAAATGGGCGGGGGTGGAAGTGAAGGCGACGTCCAAGTAGAGAAGCGGCTTGCCGCGTCTCAGAAGACGGGGCAAGCCCCGTCTCTACAGGTGGAGGACTTTCCGCCCCATGCGTTCGCTCACGTGCTATTTCTTGGCGAAGGCGCGGACGTAGTTCACCAGGTTCCAGATGTCGTCATCCTTGGCGCGGTCGCCTTCGGGAGGCATGTCGCCCTTGCCGTGGCGGATGGTGTGGAAGAGTTCGCCGTCGGTGCGGTTTTTCAGCGCGTCGGGATTGGTGAAATCGGTGACGTTCTTGATGTCGGACGCCATGTCGCCCTTGCCGTCGCCTTTGTCGCCATGACACATGGCGCAGTCGATCACGTACACTTTCTTGCCCTTGTTGAGCGATTCCTGGGTCGGCTTGACCGGATTTACCCGGGCAGAATCATCGGGCGCGGTCTTGCCTTCGGGGGCGGGCGCTTTGGCGGGAGGCTGGCCCTTCTGCGCCCATAACACGAATACAAAGAAGAATAATGCGAAGAGAACCAATAGAGCTGTCTGCAACGCTTGTCTCTGGCCCAATTTCTTTTTCAACGTACACCTCCTGTTCGGAAACACGGGTTGAACTGCTAAAGATACTCCACCGCGCTGGAACGTGCCACGAAAACGATCGGGTCATCTGACCATCGGGTGATCGGGTCATCGAAAGTCAAAGGCATTTGAACTTAGATCACCCGATGGCCCGATCACCCGATCTTTTTTGAAACGGATTACGCTCGTAACCCCTTTAGCCAGCGAGGATTACAGAAGTATTACACGGTAATCCGCGCGAATCTTGCTATTGTCTAAGCAGAGTTCAGCGAAACCGGGGTGGGGAAAATCCAATGAGTCAAACAGTGCGCGATACGATGGGCGACGCTCGGAGCCAGGCCATGAGCGACGCAGGCGAAGCAACCAGTCGCAAAGACCAGGCGAGCCGGGATGGATTCAACTGGGTCACGGCGATCTTCATGGGCCTGTTTCATGTGGGGGCAATTGCGGCGTTATTTTTCTTTACCTGGAAAGCATTTTTTGCCGCCATTTTCTTGTGGTGGGTTTCGGGCAGCCTGGGAATCGGGATGAGCTATCACCGCCTGCTGACCCATCGGGGATACAGGACGCCGAAGTGGGTGGAGTATTTTCTGACCGTCTGCGCCACGCTGGCGCTCGAAGGCGGGCCGATTTTCTGGGTGGCGACACACCGGATTCACCATCAGTTCTCCGACGAGGCAGGCGATCCGCACTCGCCTATCGACGGCAAGTGGTGGTCGCACATGGGCTGGATCCTGATGGGCAAGTCGATGCATCATGACACGACGACCCTGGCGCGTTACGTCCCCGACCTGACCAAGGATAAAGTTCACGTCTGGCTGACCAAGTATCACTACATCCCCAGCATTATTCTGGGCGTGATTCTGTTTGCCCTCGGCGGATTGCCCTGGCTGCTGTGGGGAATGTTTGCCCGCATCGTGGTCGGACTGCACGCCACGTGGATGGTGAACTCCGTCACCCACCTGTGGGGATCGCGGCGCTTCGCGACCAAAGACCTCTCCACCAATAATTTTCTGGTGGCCATCGTTACCTTTGGCGAAGGCTGGCACAACAAC
>JBGPFV010000190.1:0-5678 GCA_041483535.1 Terriglobia bacterium
GTAAAGTATTTTCACTGGTATCTGAGTGTGATTCCACGGCTGACGCGAGTGGCCGGATTTGAACTGGGCTCGGGCATGTTTATCAACACAGTGCTGCCGGAAGCAGCGGCGGAGTTCCTGCGCAAAGTGGATGTGGAAGGCGTGAGGAACGGCACCGCGGCAGCGGCCACGCCATAGATAATCGGGTCGTCTGACCATCGGGTCATCGAAAGTCAAAGGCATTTGATCTTAGATCACCCGATCACCCGATCTTTATCGGATCACCCGATCACCCGATCCCTGGGGGAATACTCGTTGAGGGGTCCGAACTTGCGCTTTTCCGCGTAGATGCGCCAGCGCCGCCAGACGATACGCAAACTGGCCATCACCGGGATGGAGAGATAGACGCCGAGCACGCCGGCGATTTCGCCGCCCGCGAGAATGCCGAACAAGGCCGCCAGGGGATGCAATTCCACGCTGACTCCCATGATCCGGGGAGAGATGACGTAGTCTTGCACCATTCGCCAGAGCAACAAAAACAACAGCAGGTAAAGCCAGTGTTGGTATCCCGCGAGAACGGCGACGGCCATCATGGCAGCGCCCGCCAGCAGCGGCCCGACCACGGGGACAAACTCCATCGCGCCTCCGGCGGTACCGAGCATCAGGGCGTAGGGAACTCGCATGGCGCCCAAAAATGCGGTGTAGGCCACGAACGATAGCGCCGCCAGGGTCAACTGCGCGCGAATGAATTGGGCGAGCATCTGGTTCAGATCCTGGAAGACATCCTGCAAAAACTCACGTTGCGAGCGCGCTGGCACCAGCGCCAGCAGCACCTCTTGGAATGCGCCGCCATCGCGCAGAAAAAAAATGGCGAGGATAGGCACCAGGACCAGCAACCACACTTGTTGCGCCGCTTCGGCCGCGCGAAAACCGATGCGCTGCGCCAGGCGAGTCAAATCTTGACGGTGGCTCATCAAGAAATCGCGAATCCGCGTCTGGGTGGCATCGCTCCAGCCGTGCTCGTGTCCGATCTGTGCGGTAAGCTGCCCGATCTGACCCGAGAACTGGCTGGCGCTGGACTTATCCACCAGCGAGGTCAGAGAGGCTCCCAGGCGCGCGCTTTGCCGGGCGATTCTCGGGCCGACCAGAAAACCGAACACGCCCAGACCGAGGAGAAGCAGAAGGTAAATGACGGTAATCGCCCAGGCGCGGCTGTGGAGGAGTTTCTCCAGTCGCGCCACGGCGGGATTAATGAGATAGGCAAAAAAAATGGCGAACAGGAAGAGGATCAAGGTGCGTCGCGCGGCATAGAGAAAACCCAAGCCGACGGCGAACAGGAGGGCCGTGAATAGAACGCGCGAGGTGCGTGAATCGAGAATGGTCAAAAGTTATCCGGCCGGTCCGCGAACCGTTTCTCCGGGGCCCACTGCTATCGTAACGCCCGCCAACGAAGGTGAGCTACTGCCGAAAGAGGCTGACCTTCAGCCCGGGCTGGTTGGCAGGACCAGACCTGGTTTGCGGGTCAACCGAACCCGCCCAAGCGGAGCTTGGACGGGGCACCCGCAAGCCCCGTCTCCGCGGAGCTTAGTCGCGCTCGACTACGGTATTTTCTCCCACGATGGACATGCGCATGACCTTGAAATGATCTTGACCGTCGAGCCAAAGGTACCAGGTTCCCGGATCGGTCTTGAATTCGAGTTTGAGCAGTTCCCGCTCTCCCTTCTTGAGGGTCACTTTTTCCCGGCCGAGGAACTCGGCGCTGAGGGGCGCCGACGCATGTTGGTGGGGATTCAGGGTTCCGAACTGGGTGCGCTGCTTCAGCGGGCACTGGGGTCCCTGCCCTTTTTCCTGCTTGCAGGCTGCGGCTAGAAACCTCCAGGCCAGCACTTCGCGGTGGATGAAGAAGTAGTCGTCGAGGATGCTGGTCGACGCCGGCAGCAGGTAGGGCTGTTCCTGTTCCTTCTCGGCGGGTCCGGCCTTCCACTTCTGACTCAGAAAATCGGAATTCGGAAGCACGACCGTCGTCGCTTTGCCCGGGCTTAGCTCCTTCCACTCGTAACGCCGGATTTCCCCGGTCGGGGTAAGCTGCATCTCGGAAGTTTGTGCGGCGTCGGTGGGAGCATTCTCCGTTTTGAACTCGGAATTAATGACACTGCCACCGCTGGTTTGATAGATGGAAAACGTCTCAGTTCCTACGCGATGCCCATTCTGGAATACGCCGAAGGATCCCGAGTCGACGAGCGCCCCCTCGTGTTCCTTCTCTTTATCCCTGGGCCTGGGGGCGGCCAATGCCGTAATCGACCAAACCAGGGCCATCATGAAAACGAGCAGCCGATAAGACACCTTCACTGTGATTCTCCTGTTCCGAAACCAGTCGCGGGAGGGAGAGACGATCCCGCCAATTTTGCGCCATCCCGCAACTGCAACCTACACTCGATTTCAACACAAAGGGATACGGGGTCATCCTTACCCAAGGTTACGACAGTCATGGCGGCCTGCCGGTAGAACGGCAGCCGATGCTCATAGAGACGGGCGAACTCGGCGCGATTATCGTTTCCTAAAGGCCGCTGCGTCGGGTCCTGCAAACTGCGATGCCAGAGTTCGTCCAACGGAACCTCCAGGAAGACAGAGGGCCAAGACCGCAGTAGGTCCCGGTTGTTAGCCTGCGCGAAGGTACCGCCTCCGAGCGCGACTACCGTGTTGCGCTCGAGCGACTCCGTGAGATCGCGAAGGGCGCTGGTTTCGGCCAGCCGAAAAGCCGACTCCCCTCGGTCCCGAAAAATTTCGGGAATGGTTTGCCGCTCGCGGGACTCGATGCGGGCATCCAGATCCACAAAATCCCAGTCTAGGCGCCGGGCAAGCTCCCGTGCCACCGTGGTCTTGCCGGAAGCCATGAATCCCACCAGAAACACCGCGCGCACTTTCATGGCGCTCCATCAAGGTCTTAGGTCTCAGGTCTCGAGACCTGCCTAAGACCTGAGACCTAAGACCTAAGACCTGACTTTACTTTAGTTTCAGCGTTGCTTGAGGCGGATTCTACCACTGAAAGAACGCAGCACGACTTCCGATGCGGCCTTGCCCACCGTGCCAAAGAAGGAACGTCCCGCTTCCAAGGGAAACCGGGTGTGTTGCTTGGGCTGGAGAGGAAAGTCGTTTTGGACCTTGCCCAGGACCGAGTGGGCGCTGAAATCTGCCGAGACATCCGCCGGCGCCAGGGCTTCGATATCGCCGGTGTGGGTGGTGAACTTATAGTCGCCAGCGGAGCCGAAGTTCCCGTCGTAGAAAATCTTTCCACTGCCGGAATTCGCCTGGATCAGCGGTCCGGTGACCGACTTCAAATGGACATCGCCACTGATGGACTCGATCTCGACGTGGCCGTTGCGAACCTCGGTCAGCGTGACCGGCCCGCGCATGGTCCGCACGTGCACATGACCGTTATTTACGTTGCGAACATTCACCACGGCATCGGTGCCTTCCAGGGTCAAGTCGCCCTGCAATCGCTCCGCCGAGAGCGGACCGGTGGAGGAACGTAGATTGAGGGTGGCGTCGGGTGGGATCAGGAGTTCGTAGTCAACCTGGCCGGTCTGCTGGTCCGCGCCCGGCAAAAGGTGGGACGCGATTTCGATCCGGCTGCCATTTTGCTGGCGGTCGACTTCCACCTTGTCCGACTTCAGCGTGGCCATCACCACGACCTCACTGGCGCTGCCAGGCTTAACTGAAATCGCCCCGTATTGGGTATCCACCGAAATGTTGGCCTTGGCGCCGACGGTGAAATGGTATTCCTTCTTGGTTTCGGCGAAGGCCGCCGACGCCAGACAGGTTGCCAGAACCAGAGTTAGGGCTGTGGTGTTCTGGAGGTTCGCTTGCCGAAGACTCGCTGGGTGCAGACTCGCCATAAAAATTCCCCTGCGGCCGGGAACGCCGGTCCGCCCTTCCGCTACTGAATACGATCCAACGCGATCTGGTAAAGAAGCGCTTTCTGTTGATATGCATCCATCAAGTGCTGGCGCGCGTCCGCATCCCCCGGATTCCGATCCACATACGCCTGCGTTTCGCGGATGTCGGCATTCACCGCCTGCAGTTGCGTTTCATAGGAGGCCCTCATCGAAGGGGCGAGCGTGGACACTGCACTCAGAAACTGTTGATCTTCCGTGCTCGGCTCGGGTTCCGCCACGCGTGCTGGCTTCGCGGACTTCTCCGCCAGTTGCTGAGGGGCCGGGGCAGGCACGGAAGGCGAGGCTACGGCCGGGACGACGGGAGCTGGGGACGTGGCTGGAGTCTCGGCCGTCATGGCAGTTTCTGGGGAAGTCTCCGGAGCTTGCCGCTTCGCTACTGGCGGGGCTGCCTTATGGCTGATGACGTAAGAGCCTGAGACCAACACCGCAGCCGCGACGGGAACCAGCCACCATGCGGTCGAAGTCCATCGCCGCCCAGGGGAAGTTTGGACGACGATGGGGCGCGTTGGCGCCGGTTCCCGGATCAGGCCTTCGGCGCGAAGTTGAGCGGCAATGCGCACCCACACCCGGGGCGCCGGTTCTTCGGTTGCTGCCAGTTCCCGGGCCTCGCTCGCGATCAGCTTCAGCTCGGAGACCAGATCGGAACACGCCGAACAGGATTTCAGATGAGCGTCAAAATCAGACGCGGCAACCCGCGCGCTCTGCGCCGCACCTTCCGGAACCCCATCGAGGACCTCCGGCAGAATTCGCCATACATCGGAACACGTCATAGCCAACCCTCTCCCCTAATACCGCAACTTCCGCTACCCAGTCTTGGCCTTTTCGGCTCTCATGAACTTCAGGAAATCGCGCAGCTTCAAGCGTGCCTTGTGGAGCTGCGACTTGCTGTTGCCGATCGAGCAGCCCACCATTTGGGCAATTTCGTTATGCTCGAATCCTTCCACATCGTGCAACACAAAAACCGTTTTGTAGCCCGGCGGCAGGCGCTCGATGGCGCGCTGCAATTGCAGGCGATCCACCGATCCTGTCAACCTTACATCCTTCGTGCCGAATTCTTTCCTGGGAGCTTCGTTGTCGGCTTCCAGAGTCTCTTCCAGCGATACCACCGGCAGGCCCTTCTTGCGCAGTTGCATCAGGACGACGTTGACCGTCATGCGATGCAGCCAGGTGGAGAACGCCGACTCGCCACGAAAGGTGCCGATCTTGCGGAAGAGCTGAAGGAACGCTTCCTGGGCGAGATCTTCGGCCTGCGCGGGATTGGAGACCATGCGCAAACATAGCGAGTACACGCGGCGTTTGTGCAGGTGATACAAGACTTCGAAAGCTGCCTCGTGGCCCTGCTTCGCCTGCTCAATCGCCTCTCGTTCGGTGATGGCTTTCTTGGGGTCGGTCAAGTCGCCTTTTCCGGCCGCTAGTGGTTCAGATGCGGCTTTGAACTCTTTTCGTTGTACAAATTTGCCGAGGGAGTCACGAAGCGCTCTCGACCGTTGTTGAATCGTCAGAATACCAAAAACCGTAGCTGGCGGAGTGATCTTATCCGACCAAAGCGCCCCTGCTCCGCCTTCCCTGACGATCACTTTGGTAACTCCTGTAGAGACGGGACTTGCCCCGTCTCTACAGAAAAATCGGATTGGCGCCTTATGCTTTGGCCGTGATCGTCTCCAGCCCGTGCCCGTAGGGGCCAGTCTCCCTAATCCGCAACAGAATGGCGAAGGTCAGCCCAACGAAGCCGAGGATGGAGAA
>JBGPFV010000191.1:0-5631 GCA_041483535.1 Terriglobia bacterium
GAAGATGTGCGTGCGCTTTCCCGCCTTGTACGCGTTCCAGTGGCGATAGAGCAGGCGGTCAAAGATGAGCGCCTTGACTTTCGAATCCTCGGATTCTTTCAACTTCCTGGCATTGCAATCGGCTTCGTCGGCGGGCGCGCCGTCGCATTCGGGATACACATCGGAGGTGAAGAGAATGTTCTTGCCATCGGGCGACCAGAGTTCGCCGCCGGCTTCGGTCGCAATCGCGGTGTGCTTGTGCGCGCTGGGGACGGTGCCCGCCCCGCCATCGAAGTCGGCAATCCAAATCTGCGAGCCGCCTTCTTTATGGGAGAGGAAGGCAAAGCGCTTGCCGTCCGGCGCCCAGCGCGGACGGTCGCCGTCCTGATCGGGGATGAGGATGCGCTCGGCTCCTGCCCCGCCTTGGACGGGCGAGTCGTGCGTCCCCACACTTTTTGCTGCACCATTCAGCGGGACGATCCAGATGTGCGGTGTCTTTTTATTCGTGGCCAGATCCACATCGACGGCACTGAAGAGCACCCACTTGCCGTCGGGAGAAGGCACCGGCTCGCCGACGCGCTTCAGCTTCATCATGTCTTCGAAGGTGAAAGGATGCTTGGCTTGAGAGAAGGCGGGGAGAGAGAACAGAAGAACGAGAAGAAAAGAAAGACGGCGCATGACGTGCCTCCGCGGAACAAGAGAGTGTAGCACCGCGGACGAGGTCAGAGGTTAGAGGTCAGATTGCAGAGGTGAAACAACTCCGACCGCAAAAAGCACTGCAAGCCCCGGAATTTTTACCTCTGCAATCTGACCTCCGACCTCTGACCTAGCTTCACCCCAGCTCTTCCAGCATGGCCGTCATCTCTGACTGCGCGTGGGCGTTGCCGGTGCGGCGGGCGGAGGAGATGCCATCCACCAGCCATCGCTTGGCCTCATCGACGCGGCTGGCGGCGGCCAGCGTCTGCGCGGCCATGAAGTAGGCGGGCGTGTAGTCGGGATTCTTTTCGATCAGAGTTTTGTATTCTTCGAGCGCTCGCTCGATTTGTCCGGCCTTCGAGTACTCCATGGCCAGTCCATAGCGCGCAAACGCGTCTTCGGGATTCTCGGTCAGAATTTCGGTCAGCAGGGCAATGCGATCCATGGAGAAGCTCTCAGCTCTCAGCTGTCAGCTCTCAGTAAAAACCAAAGGCTAAGGGCTAAGAGCCAAAAGCTGCTCTCCATTCATATCACGGTCCGCGTTACAATGGCTGTTCTCCGAGGGACCAACTTGGCGTGCCCTTTCTTTGTGCCGCTTGAAATTCTGAACGACGGTTCCTGGCCGCATCCTTCGCGTCTGCCACTGGGGGCGGGATGGACGGGAAACTGCCGCGCCTCGGGGCAAGAACTAACGGCGTCCGACACCCACATCCGGGAATTCTGCAATCTTGGCTACGCGACCGCCTGTCCGCATTTGCCCCAGGGCCGAGACTGGGATGCGATTCGTTTCTCGATTGCCCGCGCGAACGTCAGTCAAATCGCGCTGCGGTACGTCTGCGAGTTAGACCACGCTCCGATTGAACATGGGGAATTGATCTTTGACCTGGCGAGCGAGGTCTGGCTCAACCTGCACCCAGACCCGCGTGTGCTCAGACTCGCAAGCTGTTATCTGCAGGCATATCGCGCGCGACTGACCCCCTATGAATGACGACGACAAAGCGAAGTTGACCCGGCCGCGGCCGGTGCGGGAATCGATCTCGGAAATGACCGAAATCGTGCTGCCGAACGATGCCAATCCGCTGAACTCTCTGCTGGGCGGACGCTTGATGCACTGGATCGACATGGCCGGCGCCATGGCCGCCCACCGGCACTCGCGCCAGTACGTGGTGACCGCTTCCATCGATCATCTGGATTTTCTGGTGCCCGTTCGCGTCGGAGATTTCGTAATTCTGCGCTCGTCGGTCAATCGCGTCTACCACACTTCGATGGAAGTGGGCGTGAAGGTCTGGGTGGAGAACTATCGCGCCGAACAGAGTCACCACGTCAGTTCCGCCTATCTGACGTTTGTCGCCGTAGATGCTGCGGGAAATCGCATGGCGGTTCCGCCGGTGGTTCCCGAGACCGCGGAAGAAAAGCGCCGCTACGACGATGCCGCGCATCGCCGGGAGTTGCGCCGTAAGGAATCGGCGCGCAGAATCGAGGGTCGGAGTTAGGCGACCTTTGAGGGCCAGCCCCTAAAGGGGCTTTTGATTTTGGAGAACTAGCGGTATCGCTAAAGCGATACTCTGATACGAATCTGTCATCGCTTGATCGATGCCCTGATATGAAGCAGGTTTGTTGGCAACGTGAGTAACTGGATGTATGACAACTGACAACTGATAGCTGACAACTGATAGCTGATAGCTGACAACTGTGACCTGGCAACTGAGACCTTACTTATGGACAGCGCACTCTTCATTCACCGCTTGCACTTCGCCTTCACCGCCACGTTTCACTATCTCTTCCCGCAGCTCACGATGGGGCTTGCGCTGCTGATCGTCGTGCTCAAGACGATAGGCTGGCGGCGCAACGATCCCGTGTATCACGAGGCGGCCCGCTTCTGGGGGAGGATTTTCGGCATCAATTTCGTGTTGGGGGTTGTCACCGGCATTCCGATGGAATTTCAGTTCGGCACCAACTGGTCGATCTTTTCGCGATTCGCGGGCGGCGTCATCGGTCAGACGCTGGCCATGGAAGGCATGTTTGCCTTCTTCCTCGAATCGGCGTTTCTCGGATTGTTTCTCTATGGGGAGAAGCGGCTGAGCCCGAAGGCGCACTGGCTGTCGGTGGTCGCCGTCTTTGTGGGTTCGTGGTTGTCGGGCTATTTCATCATCGCCACCGACGCTTTCATGCAGCATCCCGTTGGCTATTACACGGCTGCGGATGGGAGCTTGCAGCTTGCCAGTTTCTGGAATTTCGTGCTGAACCCATGGGCGGGATGGCAATACGCGCACAACATGAGCGGGGCGGCGATTACCGGGGCGTTCATCATGACGTCGGTGGGCGCGTTCTATCTGCTCTGCGGCAAGTGGACCGCGCACGCCCGCATCTTCGTGAAGGCCGGTGTAATTGCCGGCTGCCTGTTCAGCGTGCTGCAGATTTTTCCGACCGGCGACCGGCAAGGCAAAATGGTCGCCGACCTGCAACCCGTAACGCTGGCCGCGATGGAGGGATTGTTTCAGGGCCAGCCTGGCGCGCCCTTAGTCATCGTAGGTCAGCCTAATGAGCAGCAAGGCAAGATCGATAACCCGCTCGAAGTTCCAAAAATGCTGAGCATGCTGACTTACAAGCGCTGGAATGCCAATGTCCGCGGACTCGACGCGTTCCCCAAGCAAGACTGGCCGGATAGCATCCCCTTGCTTTATTACAGTTATCACATCATGGTTGGCCTGGGGACCTTCTTTGTCGCCGTCATGATCGTCGCATTGTTCCTGCTGTGGCGCGGCAGACTGTTTCACGCCAGGTGGATGCTCTGGATTCTGATGCTGGCGGCGCCATTTCCATATATCGCGAACACGGCCGGATGGATGACCGCGGAACTCGGCCGCCAGCCCTGGCTGATCTATGGGCTGATGCGCACCGAAGCCGGCTACTCCAAGGTTGTCTCGGCCGGGAATGGCATGTTTACTCTGTTGGGCTTCATGGGCATTTACATGGTGCTGGGCATTCTGGGACTGTTCCTGCTCCGGCGGGAAATTGAGCACGGCCCAGTGACCGGGCCGGCGACGGAGGCAAAGTAGATATGGCGAGCCTTTGGTTCTGCATTGTCGCAGTGATGGTTGCGGCCTATGTTGTGCTCGATGGATTCGATCTTGGCGCGGGTGCGATTTATCTGATTGCGGCCAAAACGAACGACGAACGGCGCCAGGTGCTGCGCTCGATCGGCCCGGTCTGGGATGGCAACGAAGTCTGGTTGCTCGCCGCAGGGGGCGTTCTGTACTTTGCCTTCCCTCAACTCTATGCGTCGAGCTTTAGCGGGTTCTACCTTCCGCTGACCATGGTCTTGTGGCTGCTGATTCTGCGCGGCATCGGCATTGAATTCCGCGCGCACATCGAAAGCGCGATCTGGCAGGACTTCTTCGACACGATCTTCAGCGTCTCCAGCATTTTACTGGCGGTGTTTTTCGGGGCGGCGCTGGGTAACGTGGTGCGCGGAGTTCCGCTGGATGCAACCGGCTATTTCTTTGAGCCGCTCTGGACCACCTTCAAACTGGGCCCGCAGACGGGAATCCTGGATTGGTACACCGTACTGATTGGCGTGATGGCGTTAGTAACTCTAACCGCGCACGGTTCTTACTACGTCGCCCTCAAAACGGACGAGGACCTTGGCCGCCGCGCCCGCGGTTTCGCCTTGCTGTGCTGGCCCGTGCAGTTTTTTCTGACCATTAGTTCCCTGGTTGCGACTTATTTCATTCGTCCGGAAATCATGGCGAACTACGAGAAACACAAGGTCGGGATGCTGGTTCCGATCGTCGTTGCCGCCAGCCTGGCAGTCATGCTCTGGGCCAATCCCAAGGGAAAAGCGAAACTCGCGTTCGTTGCCTCCAGCCTGTATATCACCTTCATGCTGGGGGGCGCGGCGTTTGCGCTCTATCCGGTTGTACTGCCCGCCCGCGACCACCAATACGACCTCACCATCTACAACACCGCCGCGGGCAGTCACGGGCTGAGCGTCGGCTTGGTTTGGTGGACGTTGGGCGCGGTGCTCGCGGTGGCCTATTTCGTATTTGTCTACCGCATGTTTCGCGGCAAGGTGCAACTGGGAGAAGGGCACTACTGAAGAGCAGCTGTCAGCCGTCAGCTCTCAGTTTTCAGTAAAACCGGGGGCGTATCCGTCTTCCATGTCACGGACTGACGGCTGATAGCTGATAGCTTCCTTTCCCTCCCGTATAATCAGGGGATGAGTGCACATTCCCATCAACCCGGTCAGCAACAGCCCACTCCGCAACCTTTGCCTGGCGTCAACGCCATCATCGCCGTCGGTTCCGGCAAGGGTGGAGTCGGCAAGACCACGCTTTCGGTCAATCTGGCAATCGCCCTCAGCAAGATGGGCCACAAAGTAGGATTGCTCGATGGGGACGTCTATGGTCCGAACGTCCCGCTCATGCTGGGTACGAGCGAGCAACCCAAAGTGATGGGCGAAGGCCAGATCGCGCCCATCAGTTCGCATGGGCTGAAGGTCATCTCGGTCGGCTTCCTCAATCCGGGAGACAAGCCGCTGATTTGGCGCGGGCCCATGCTGCATTCGATCATCAAGCAATTTTTGGGATCGGTGCAGTGGGGAGAGCTTGACTATCTGGTCATCGATCTTCCTCCGGGGACCGGCGATGTGGCGCTCTCGCTGATTCAGACTGTGCCGCTGACCGGGGCCATCGTGGTTTCGACGCCCTCCGACGTGGCGCTGCAGGATGCGCGCAAGGCCATCGAGATGTTTCGCCAGATGAAGGTGGACATCGTAGGCATGGTGGAAAACATGAGTTACTTTGTCTGTCCGCATTGCCAACACGAAGTCGACATATTCTCGCGCGGCGGCGCGGAGAAGACGGCGAAACAATTCGACATTGCCTACCTCGGCGGCGTCGAGCTCGATCCCGAAATTCGCAAGTCCGGCGATGGCGGCACTCCGGCCGTGCTTCA
>JBGPFV010000192.1:0-5620 GCA_041483535.1 Terriglobia bacterium
AAACGATCGATCGAAGCCGCTATGATGCAGAGGCTGACCAGCAGCACCAGTCCGAGGAACCACCACGAGTGGAATACGTCGGTCAACCCGACCGCGTCCAGTATCCGAAGGGTCTGAGGGGAATAGGCGTTCTGCATCTCGTCGGGCTCGGTGACTGGCCGTTGCAGCACGATGGTTCCGACCGCCGAGAGGATCACGACCAGAATCAGCAGAACCACGCCGGTTTGGATGGAAGCAATGCTGCGCCAGGTTTTGTGGGCGATTGTGTGCGAATCTACAGCCATTATCCCTCTCCCCTGTTCCCGGTTTGAAGTGCAAGTTCTACGCCAGACGTAACCTGGCGTGTAACCGACAGATTTAGCGGGACTTAGTAGAGAAGATGGCGATGACCACGGTCGCCAGTTTGGGCTAAATCGCGCACTCTGGCCCAATTCGGTGCGAATTGACACACATCACAACCGGTTCGTGATAACTCTCACTCACCCGTGTGATGGGTGCCCGAAGGGTTTTTGAAGCGTGCCGGCCGTGGATCCCTTGGGGCATTTCGCCGACGATGCTGGGGCAGAAGGCCCATTCGCGGGTCAAAATTACAAGCGGCGGCTTCCAAGCCAGATCGAGCATGTTCCTCAACCTGTTATTGTTCAGTCAGTTACGTCGACGGTGCAACCCTCGGCAGCTTTCTTTGTGATACGGTGACCTTCGTGCAGACGCACCCTCCGGAGGCTGTGTGAGACTGTTCCCCCATCGCAACGGGTTCGCTGAGAAGGCCGCAAACAGCTGCGGCTGCGGTTCTGCTGTCCTGATCTTCTTCGCCCTGATGGCGCTGCTGGTTGCGCGCGCCACCGCCGCCGTTCACCCCGTTCCTTTGGAAAAGAACGTCGATGCCGCCAAGTGTCTCGAATGCCACGAAGATAAGTCCAAAGGCAAGTTCGTCCATTCCGCCATCGCGACGGGCTGCCTGAGCTGCCATGAAGTTCGGGTCAACCGGGACATCACCCGCGTAAAGCTGATCACCTCGACTCCGCAAGCGCTTTGCCTCAGCTGCCACGCCGACAAGGACGCGGCGACGCTGAAAGGCACGGTGCATCCGCCCGCCGTGCGCGACTGCATCAAATGTCACGACCCGCATGATTCCGAAAACAAGAATCAGTTATTGAAAGCCACGGCGGGAGAGAAGGGCAAGAATCTCTGCCTCGATTGCCACACCCAGGGCCTGAACGTCCCCGAAAAAGGCAGCCGGCACGCCGCCCTCGACATGGGATGCGACACCTGCCACGTCACCCACAAAGTTGGCGAAAAGGGAAAGCGGGAATTCGACAATCACCTGACTAAGGCCGTCCCCGCGCTGTGCATCGACTGCCACGACGTCAAGGATGACGCCCTGATTAAGGCTCACCAGGGGCAGCCCTTCGCGACCACTACCTGTACGCAATGCCACGATCCTCACCAGTCGGCACAGCCGAAGCTGCTGCAGAAGTTTACCCACCCGCCCTTTGCCGACAAGACCTGCGAGATCTGCCACGCGCCCGCCAAGGACGGCAAGGTTGTGCTGACCAACGCCGACACGAGAGCGCTGTGCGCGACCTGTCACAGCGATCAGGTCGAGAAGATCGACAAGGCCAAGGTGCCGCACCCCGGAGCCCAGGGAGAATGTGTCGCTTGCCATAACCCACACGCCGGCAAGACCCCGGGCTTCCTGCAACCGGACCCGGTCAGCGCTTGTCTGGCCTGCCATACCGACCAGGCCGACCAGTTTAAGAAGGCGCATCTCCATCAACCGGCTTTTCAACAGGGATGCGCGACCTGCCACGAGCCGCACGGCGGCGACAACGAACACCTGTTGCGCACGAAAAAACCGGATACGCTGTGCCTCGAATGCCACGGGCCTGACTCGCCAGCGCCCAAGAAGCTCGAAGCCGAGCATCTGATCACCATCTTCGACGGTAGGGTGAAGCTTCCAGAAAACTACTTCAGCAAGAACAAGGTGGTGATCCTGCCCTTAAAGTATGGACGCGGACATCCGACGGCAGGCCACCCGGTGGCCGATATCGTCGATCCGAGCGATCTCACCAAGCTGCGGGCGCAGATCAACTGCATGTCATGTCACCAGCCGCATGCCTCGGCGCAGCCCAATCTGCTGGTGAAGGACCAGGCCAACAACCTTGCTTTCTGCACCAGTTGTCACAAGGACCTGACGAAAAGGTAGTTTGCATGAGGAGAATGACAACGAGGAGTGAATACCATGTCTGAAGTTAAGGCGAGCTTGATTCGGAATCTCCAGCCCACTCATCGCAAAGTGCGCGATGAGTGGGGCACCCGGCTGTTGTGTCTTATGCTCGGCCTGACGCTGCTGGCACCCCTTTCCGCGTTCGCCGGCAAGAAGAAAAAGGCGGCGCCCGAGCCCAAGAAGATCCCGGTCATCGATTATTCCAACATCGTCTGGCCGAATCCACCGGCCATTGCGCGCATCCGGTACCAGGCTTTCTTTGCGGCCGAGAAAATTTCGCAGGTCACGGCCAAGAACAACACCAAGAAGCAGAAATGGATGGACCGGCTCGCGGGCACGCAGCCGGCCAGCGAAAATACCAAGGTTCTGTTCCAACTCGTGGAACCGTACGGCATCGCCGTCGATTCCAAGAACAATTTATATGTGGCGGATCAGAAGGTGGGCGCCATCTTCATCTTCAACACCGAGACACGCGACGTGGAACTGATCAAGAACAAAGCGCAAGCGCACTTCGTCCGCATCATAGGGCTGGCCATGGACGACGGCGATCGCCTCTTCGTTTCCGATCCCGGCCTGCGGCACATTCTGGTATTCAATGCCGCCCACAAGGCGGAAGACGTGATTACCGACGGGCTGGTCAGTCCGGGGGCGCTGGCCATCGATCGTGAGAACCGCCAGCTCTATGTGTCCGATGTCGAACTCGATCAGGTGTTGGTATACGACGCGGACACGCTCAAGCTGAAACGCAAGATGGGCACCACCGGACACAAGCATGAACTCACCAGCCCCGGGGATTTCGCGAGACCAAGCGGGTTGGCGGTGGACGCGGACGGCAATCTCTACGTCGCCGACACCTTGAACAACCGCATCGAGGTCTTTGACGCCGACGGCAAATTCATCCGCACCTTCGGGAAAAACGGCGATGGCCCGGGATACTTCGCGCGGCCCAAAGGGGTAGCCGTGGATGGGGACGGCCATATCTGGGTCGCCGACGGCATGCAGGATCGGGTGCAGGTGTTCAACCAGGAAGACCAGTTACTCATCTCCTTTGGCGGGCACGGCCTGCTCCCCGGGCAGTTCCAGGGACTGGTGGGCATCACGGTCGACAAAATGAACCGTGTCTTCACCTCCGAGATCTTCCCGGGACGGGTGCAGCAGTTCCGCTATGTCACCGATGCCGAGGCCGAGCAGTTAGGCAAGGAACGAGAGGGGCAACGCGAAAAGAAAGTAGGAGCGGCGGAGAAAAGCGCGACCCCGGCTGCGTCCCCGGCTCCCGAGACCAAGAGCCCGCAAAGCCGCTAGCTGGTGTGGGGGCAGGGCTTCGCCCCGCCAGGACGGGGCAGAGCCCCGTCACCACACAAACCTGACCGACTCCGACAGTCCCAACGATCAGGATGCTAGAATTGTGCAGACCTGTTTCCTGCTGATCCATTTGTCATCATCCCCGTGCCCGTAAAGAAAAGCATATCCACGACTTCGGAGGCGACTGCCCCGGCCCCAACCAAGGTGGGTTTTGTTAGCCTGGGCTGCCCCAAGAACCTGGTCGATAGCGAGGTGATGATGGGCATGCTGAGGCAGGCTGGCGCCTCGCTGACTCCCGACGCCGGGGACGCCGAGGTCATCGTGGTGAATACCTGTTCGTTTATCGGCAGTGCGCAACAGGAATCGATCGAAACGATTCTCGAAATGGCTCGCCACAAGACGAAGGCGGGCGGCAAGGCTAAGCGGCTGGTGGTTGCGGGTTGCCTGGTGGAGCGTTTTCGCGAGGAGATTCGAAAGAATATTCCAGAAGTGGACGCGGTCGTAGGCACCGGCGAACTAGAGAAAATTCTGGCGGCTGCGGGAGTGGCGGAAACACCTCGCGCTCCGAGTCCGTTCAACATTCTCACTTCAAGCACGCCGACTTCGAACATCATGACTTCGCGGCCCGAGGGCGATCGCCGCCGCGGACAAGGGCGCTTCGCGCGCGATTCCTGGGACGGCGCAGTCGCCGACTTACCTAACTACCTCTACGATGACCACACACCGCGCGTGCTGACCACGCCTCGATCTTCGGCGTATATCAAGATCGCCGAAGGCTGCGATCATCCCTGCAGCTTCTGCATCATTCCCCAGCTTCGGGGGCAGTTCCGCTCGCGGCGTTTTGAATCCGTCATCGCCGAGGCCGAGCGGTTGGCGCAATCCGGCGTGCGCGAAATCACGCTCATCGGACAGGACACCACCTGCTACGGCGAGGACCTTGGACTGAAAGATGGCCTGGCCCTGCTGCTGGAGAAACTCGCGGCGGTCGATGGCCTGCAGTGGATTCGCTTCCTCTACGCGTACCCCAATAAAATCACGGGGCGGCTGCTCGATACGATCGCCGCTCACCACAATATTTGTTCGTACATCGATGTGCCCCTGCAGCACGCCTCGGCGACGGTTCTGAAGCGCATGAAGCGCGGAGGCGGCGCGGACTTATTTCTTCGTTCGATCGAGAAAATGCGCCGAGTTATTCCTGGCGTTACGTTGCGGACTTCCTTCATCGTCGGCTTCCCGGGTGAAAGCGAAAAGGAATTCGAGGAGCTTTGCGACTTCGTGAAGGAAGCGGCATTCGATTGGATGGGCGCCTTCGGCTACTCGGACCAGGAAGGCGCTGGCGCGTTTGATCAGGAGCGCAAACTTTCTCTACGGGAGATCGAGAGCCGGCGCAAGCGGCTGATGTCGATGCAGAAGAAGATCAGCCGGGCGAAGAAGAAATCGCTGATCGGGCGCGAATTCGATCTGCTGCTGGAAGGCCGGTCGTCCGAGACCGACCTGCTGCTCGAAGGCCGCACCGCGATGCACGCGCCGGAGATTGACGGTAAAGTGTTCGTGAACGATTATCCCGAGGGAAACGAGCCGCAAGAGGGAGAGTTTTACCGTTGCCGCATCACGGCGGCACACGACTATGATTTAGTGGCGGAAATCGTTTGAGGTCAGAGGTCAGAGGTGAGATTGCAGAGGTCAAAATCACCCAGAGCAGAAATGTTCTCACCTCTACAATCTGACCTCTGACTTCTGCAATCCGACTATGCCGCGCAGGCACCCCATCAAGCTCCGCTGCCCGATCTGCAAGAAGGCCACGAAGGCTGCCGACGCGGACTTCCCTTTCTGCAGCGAGCGCTGCCGCCTGATCGATCTCGGCAAGTGGGCGAGCGGCGGATACGTGATTTCGTCGCCGGTTGACGATGCCGAAGAGACCATGCCCGACAGCCTCCCCGATACGGAAGATTCGCAGTGAAACCCACGCCCGAACCCGCGCCCGACGACCGTAGCGCCGGCGTCCCGCCGGCTGTCGCGGGGGCGTCCCGCTGGGGCAAGCCCCGTCTCTACGAGAACTGATCTTCTTCCGCGGAGACGGGCACAGCAACG
>JBGPFV010000193.1:0-5611 GCA_041483535.1 Terriglobia bacterium
AGCCGGCGCAGATCGGTGCGGCGGTGCAGTTCTTAACCAGTCTTTACCGCGCGTTCCTGGACTCGGACGCTTCGCTGGTGGAGATCAATCCTTTTATCAGTTGTACGGACGGACGGCTGTTCGCGCTCGACGCCAAGTTAACCTTTGACGATAACGCGCTCTTCCGTCATGCCGACCTGCGCGAACTGCGGGACATCACCGAGGAAGATCCGCTCGAAGTGGAAGCATCGAAATACAGCCTTAACTACATCAAGCTCGACGGCAGCGTGGGCTGCATGGTGAATGGCGCCGGACTGGCGATGGCTACGATGGACATCATCAAGTACGCGGGCGGCATGCCGGCCAATTTTCTGGACGTGGGCGGCAGCGCAAATGCCGAGCAGGTGGCGCACGCGTTTGAAATTCTGCTGGGCGACAAGAGTGTGCGCGCCGTGCTGATCAATATCTTTGGTGGCATTCTGCGCGTCGACATGCTGGCAACTGGCGTGGTCGAAGCGGCCAGAAAAACGAACATCCAACTGCCGGTGATCCTGCGCCTCGAAGGCACGAATGTTGAGGAAGGCAAGAAGATCCTGCAGGAGTCGGGGCTGAACTTTGTCATCGCGGAGACAATGAAGGATGCGGCCGACAAAGTAGTCGCGGCGGCGCAGGCCGCAGCCTAACCGTTGTGTGGTGGCGGGGCTTTGCCCCGCCGGGACGGGGCAGAGCCCCGTCACCACAAGAGCAAAGCTTTTTGAAAGAGAGCAATCATGGCAATCCTGGCTGATAAAAGAACTCGATTGATTGTGCAAGGGCTAACGGGCCGCGAAGGCACTTTCCACGCGAAAGCCTGCGCGGCGTACGGCACGCAGATTGTGGGCGGCGTCACACCCGGCAAGGGCGGGACGACCCACGAGGGCTGGCCGATCTTCAATACCGTGCAAGAAGCGGTGGACAAGACGGGCGCAAACGCCACCGTCATTTTTGTGCCGCCGCCGTTCGCGGCCGACGCGATTATGGAAGCGGCCGATGCGGAAGTCGAACTCATTGTCTGCATCACCGAGGGCATTCCTACGCTGGACATGGTGCGCGCCTGGGAGTTCCTGCAGAACCGGCGCTCGCGCCTGATCGGGCCGAACTGCCCGGGCATCATTTCGCCAGGTAAATGCAAGATCGGAATCATGCCGGCGCACATCCACAAAGAGGGCAATGTCGGGATCATATCGCGCTCCGGGACCCTGACTTACGAGGCGGTGCATCAGCTGACCCAGCGCGGGATCGGGCAATCGACGGCGATCGGCATTGGCGGGGATCCAATCATCGGCACGAATTTTATCGACGCGCTCGACCTGTTTAACCGCGATCCGCAGACCGAAGCGGTGGTCATGATCGGCGAAATCGGTGGCAACGCCGAGGAGACTGCCGCGGAGTTCATCAAGGCGCACATGAAGAAGCCGGTCGTTGGATTTATCGCCGGACAGACAGCGCCTCCCGGACGCCGCATGGGGCATGCCGGAGCAATCATTTCCGGCGGCAAGGGCACGGCGGCGGAGAAGATTGCCGCCATGGAAAAGGCCGGCCTGAAGGTGGCAAAATCGCCCGCCGACATCGGCGAAACGCTCGCCGCCGCACTGGGAGTGCGAGTGTAGAGACGGGGCTTGCCCCGTCTCCTTCGTACGCGGGAGACGCGGCAAGCCGCGTCTCTACAGTTAAGTTATTGGAGATCTGACAACTGACTATGAAAACACTGCAACGCACTCTGACCATCGTCAAGCCCGACGCGGTGAAGAAGAACGCGATCGGAGACATCATCGAGCAATTCGAGAAGAATGGCTTCCATATTCTGGCCATGAAGATGCTGGAAATCTCGCAGCACCAGGCGGAGCAGTTCTATGCCGTCCATGCCAGCCGGCCGTTTTACCACTCACTGACCAAGTTCATGTCCAGTGGACCGATCGTGGCGCTGGCGCTGGAAAAAGAAAACGCCATTGCCGACCTGCGCCAGTTGATGGGCTCCACCAACCCGGCCAACGCCGAGGAAGGCACCATCCGCAAGAAATGGGCCACTAACATTGAGCATAACGCCATTCACGGCTCGGACGCGGAAGATACGGCACGCTATGAACTGAGTTTCTTTTTTGCGGGATACGAATTGGCGCAGTAGAAGCAGTTCTCGGTTCCCAGTTCTCAGTGATCTCGTACTTGAGATCGAACTGAGGGCTGGTTGTTTCTGAGAACTGGGAACTGAGAACTGAGAACTCTATGCCTTTAGTTCAAATCACCATGCTCCAAGGCCGCACGGCCGATCAGAAGCGGAAGATCGCACAGCGCATTACCGATACCATGGTGGAAGAGGCGGGCGCCCGCCGCGAAGCCATTGTGGTTGCTTTTCTGGAAGTGTCTAAGGAAAGTTATGCTTCGGGCGGCGTGCTGATGGCGGACAAGCAGCCGAAGTGAAGGTTAGCCAGCCTGCGAATCTGCGCTTGCATGAGATCCTTCGCCTGCGTTCAGGGTCAGGATGACCATTGAGCAGGACGTTACCCTAGCGGTTCGAACAAGTGCCCTTCGATCCGGTCACCGAGTTTGGGCAGATCTTTTTTTGCCAACTGCAGGAAATGCGAGGCGGTGCGATGCGCCTCGAGGGCGGCGTCATCCTTGTACTGTTCGTAAATGAAGAACCGGCGCGAATCGGTCTTGTGCTTATGCACCTGATACATGAGGCAGCCCGGTTCTTTACGCGATTCGGCTGAGAGTTTTTCAAAGATCGCGACCACTTCGGACTCGCGTCCAACTTTTGCCATCCAGGTTACGGCTAACACCACCATCCGTCGCTCCCTTCTATTTTCATGTAGAGACGGGGCTTGCCGCGTCTCCTGTCGCGTCCAAAGAAGATGGGGCAAGCCCCGTCTCTACAAGTGGAACAATTTCGGCATCGCTAAAGCGATGGCCTGATATGAACCCGAGCTCTTAGCAGTTCTTCAGTCCTAGTGCGCTCACAAAGTCGTCCACCAAAATCGTCTGCTCGCGATCGGGGCCGGTGGAAATCATTCCCACCCGCGCTCCGGTTTCCTTTTCAATGAAGGCCAAGTATTCACGGGCGGCCTTAGGCAACGCTGCAACCGTCCGAATCGCCTGCGTCGGGCTGGCCCAGCCCGGCATCTTGCGATAGAGACATTCGATCTTTTCATAACCGCATGCCTGGGCCGGAGCTTCGTCCGTTTCCTTGCCGTCCACCTTGTACCCCACGCACACCGGAATCTCCTTCAGGTGGTCGAGTACATCCAACTTCGTGACCACCAACCAGGAGATGCCGTTAATCATGCCAGCGTAACGGAGTTCAGGCAAATCGAGCCAGCCGGTGCGGCGGGGACGTCCGGTGACGGCGCCGAATTCGTTGCCGCGCTTGCGCAGGTCTTCTCCCTGCGCGTCGAGGAGTTCGCTGGGGAATGGGCCGCTGCCGACGCGGGTGCAATACGCTTTGGTGATGCCGATGACGGCGTCCATCGACGTCGGCGGCACGCCAGTTCCCGTAGCGGCGCCGCCGGAAGTGGAGTTCGAAGAGGTTACGAACGGATAAGTGCCGTGATCGATGTCGAGCATGGTGCCTTGCGCGCCTTCGAAAACGATCGACTTGCCTTCGGCCAAGGCGCGGTTCAGCAGCAGCGCCGTGTCGCGGACAAAAGGACGGATCTGCTCGGCCGCGTCGGCGTATTCCCGGAACATCTTGTCGGCATCGAGCGGGTCGGAGTTGAACAGCGCGTGCGCGATCATGTTCTTTTCGCGGCAGGCGTTCTCGATGTGGGTGCGCAGCAATTCGCTGTCGAGCAGGTCGGCGACGCGCAATCCGCGGCGTCCCATCTTGTCTTCGTAGGTGGGGCCGATGCCGCGCGAAGTGGTTCCGATTTTCACACGGCCGGGCGCGTTTTCCGCACCCAGTTCCATCATGCGATGGTAGGGAAGAATGACCTGCGCGCGGTTGGAGACGAAAAGATTGCCATCCACTTTAACTCCGGCAGCGCGCAGGGAAGCAACTTCCTTGAGGAACGCCAACGGATCGAGCACCACGCCATTACCGATGACGCTGGTGCACTCGGGCCGCAGAATTCCACCGGGTACCAACTGCAGGATAAATTTCTTTCCGTTGACGATGACGGTGTGTCCGGCGTTGTGGCCGCCGGCGTACCGCGCGACGATTGAAAACGTTTGAGTGAGTACGTCGACAATCTTGCCCTTGCCCTCGTCGCCCCACTGGGCTCCAACTATGACCGCAGTTCTGCCTCTGCCCGTTCTGCTTCCGCTCAATGCGAACTCCACTTGGGAATATTGCGACCGTCAGACCGCCCCAGGGTCGCACACACTGGCCGCGCCGCTGCTGCTGAATAGACCGGGAAACTGGGAAAATCGGCGGAACTTGGTGTGTACGCTCTAGCATACCGAATCGGGCGGTGGAGGAGCAAACGGGAAAATCGCTGTTGGCTCTTAGCTCTTTGCCAAAAGCCAAAGAGTGTGCGTGAGAACTCAGTCGTCCCTCCGGGACTCAAGTCAATTCTTCCACTTTTCCCAGCGCTGAAGCGCTGGGCTAAGTTCGGTCGCCCCTCCGGGGCTGGATTCCCGACAATCTAATTCCACACGATTGCACGAAGCCTAAGTTCTCACGCACACACTAAAGCCAAAAGCATTCTCTCCACGCCGATCTTGTATGCTGACAGCGTGCCTGAACTCCCCGAGGTCGAAACCATTGTGCGAGGCCTCCACACGCGCGTCGCCGGAGACACGGTCGAATCGGTCTGGATCGGTTCCAGGCTGCAGCCGCTCAAGTCGCCGGCTGGCGTCATCGCTCGGACGCTGGAGGGCAAGCGGATCGTGCGCGTGCACCGCGCGGGCAAGCACATCGTGTTCGATTTGGAGGGGGAGGCCCGGGCGTCGCAGGCGAAGAAAGGCGGTCGCGGACGTGGCAGCCAGACGCGGCAAGCCGCGTCTCTACAGGCGCAATGGATTGTGCATCTCGGCATGACCGGGCGCATGGTGGTTTGCGAGCCTGCGGCGGAAATCGCAAAGCATACTCACCTGATCGCGAAACTGGCGTCGGGGCGCGAACTGCGGTTTATCGATCCGCGGATGTTTGGCAAGCTCAGCGTTCATGCTGGAGGTTTCGATCCCGGCGGCGTGGAACCGCTGGAGGTGAGCGAAGAGCGGTTTGTGGGGCTTTTTCGCGGACGCAAGACTCCGATCAAGAGCGCGCTTTTGAACCAGAAGTTGCTGCGCGGCGTGGGCAACATTTATGCCGACGAGTCATTATTCCGGGCGGGCATCCGTCCCCGGCGGCGGGCGGCGGCGATCACGCGGGAGCAACTGGGCAAGCTGCACCGGGCGGTGCGCGAAGTGCTGCGCGAGGCGATCGCGCTGGGCGGGTCTTCGATTTCCGATTACGTGGACGCGGATGGAGAAGAAGGATTTTTCCAGCTCCAGCATCGCGTTTATGGGCGCGAGGGGGAGCCGTGCCTGGTGTGCCGGACCGCGATCCGGCGCGTGGTGCTGTCCGGCCGCAGCAGTCATTATTGTTCAAAGTGTCAAAAATAGCCCTAATAGAACGATTTAATATGTTGACGGATTGACACCTGCCCCTGTAAAA
>JBGPFV010000194.1:0-5571 GCA_041483535.1 Terriglobia bacterium
AACTCCTCGAAGGTAAGCGGACGGTTGTCGAGCGCCGAGGGCATGCGGAATCCGTATTCCACCAGCGTCTGCTTGCGCGAGCGGTCGCCGTGATACATGCCGTGGAGTTGGGGCACGGTCTGGTGCGACTCGTCGATGAACATCAGAAAGTCGCGCGGAAAATAATCCAGCAGCGTGGGCGGCGGCTCGCCGGGGAGCCGTCCGGTGAAATGGCGCGAGTAGTTTTCGATGCCGTGGCAGTAGCCCATGGCCTTGATCATTTCCAGGTCATACATCACGCGCTGATGAATGCGCTGCGATTCGACCAGACGCCCTTGCTTTTCCAGTTCCGCTTCCCACCACGCCAGCTCGGTCTTTATAGAAGCTACGGCCGAGGCGCGGGTCTCTTCCTTCATGACATAGTGCGTCTTCGGATAAATCGGCAGCCGCATGTAACGCTGCTTGACCGTCCCAAACAAAGGATCGATCTGCGAAAGCGATTCCACCTCGTCGCCGAACATTTCGACGCGATAAGCATTGTCGTCGTACGTGGGATAAATTTCGATAACGTCGCCGCGCACCCGAAACGTCCCGCGCCGGAAATCGCCTTCCGTCCGCTCATAAAGAATGTCGACCAGCTTGCGCGTGATGTCCGCGCGCTTGATCTTCTGTCCCTTTTCCAGGAACAGCATCATGCCGTAGTAAGCCTCTGGCGAGCCCAAACCGTAGATGCAGCTGACCGATGCCACGATCAAACAATCGCGCCGCTCAAACAGCGACCGCGTAGCCGAGAGCCGCAGCTTGTCGAGCTCGTCATTGATCGTGGATTCCTTCTCAATATAAAGATCCGCGGCCGGCACGTAAGCCTCCGGCTGGTAATAGTCATAGTAAGAGACGAAGTACTCGACCGCGTTGTGCGGAAAGAAGCTCTTGAACTCGTGGTAGAGCTGCGCGGCCAGGGTTTTGTTGTGGGCCATGACCAGGGTGGGGCGGTTGGCGGCCTCGATCACTTTGGCGGCGGTGAAGGTCTTGCCCGATCCGGTTACGCCGAGCAGTACCTGATGCTGCTCGCGGTCGAAGACGCCGCGGGTGAGGGTGTCGATGGCTTGCCCCTGGTCACCCTGCGGTTTGTAGTTGCTGACCAGCTTGAAGTCCACAGCCCATTATAGGGGAGGGGCGAGGGCCGGCCGAGGATGTACTTCTGTGTAAATATGTTCTTTGGAAGGTCGCACCTGGGAAGTTTGTACTAAGTGATTCACCCTAGACACTGAGTAAAACTGCTGCGCGTATGTGCCTGCAATGACTGTAGTAACCTCCGTTTTCCATAGAA
This sequence comes from Terriglobia bacterium, assembly GCA_041483535.1. GTDB lineage: Bacteria > Acidobacteriota > Terriglobia > Terriglobales > Acidobacteriaceae > Acidiflorens. The sequence continues at coordinate 1,310 of JBGPFV010000194.1, forward strand.
AAAAGCGGGGCCTGGGATTTTTCATATTTAGTTAACAGCTGCAGCCCGATTTGGCCGTGTGAATGCAAAATGAGACGCAAAGACCCAAATCCAGATGTGCCGAGGAGCCTGATTGCTCAGCCACTGGCTGCGGCCGGGTCGCCTCCGCGAGGTGTGGTGTTTATGGAAGAGAAGTTCGACCAAGTGGCCCCACGGGAACGGCAGATCATTGAGCTGCTTCTCCAGGGCTGTGACAACTCGGAAATCGCTAAAGATCTGCACATCGCCGAGAGAACGGTCAAGGCGCATTTCAACCGCCTGTTTCTGCGTTTCGGAATCAAGGGGGGCATCAAGCGGGTTAAGCTCGCGACTTTACTTTATCGGAGGCAATTATGGTTGGAGAGACAGCAAACCGCCGCGGGCCCAAGGAACGCGAACAGCTCATCATTCAACGCGTAGCCGAGGGCTGCAAGAACCGCGAGATCGCCGTTTCGCTGGGGACCACCGAGCACATGGTGAAGAATTATTTGCGATCGATCTACGACAAACTGGGATTGTGGAACCGCGTCGAATTGGCGCTGTGGTACGAAGCGAGGCAGGACGAACAGCTCTATCACGCCTGAGTTGCGCCGGAGCGATTGGTAAGGTCCCAGCTCGGCGCAGGGCGGCATTTCGCCCGCACCGATCAGGACGCCGCAGTTTCCGGGTGGGGATCGCTCGTTGGATGGGGTTCGATCGTCGCACTGCGCCGGCGAAGCACCCGGCGGCGCCGCGATTCCTGGAGCGGTGCGGCGGCGGCAATCGCGCATAGAACGTAAAATAGCGCGGCATTCGCCGGGATTTGCAGATTGAAATCGAGAAAGCTGTGCACCAGGATTCCCACGCAACCGAGGAGCGCGGCCACGGTCAGGGTCCCGCTGGCGTTCTCGGTCCAGTCATTATTCCTAAGTTTGCCCGCTGCCTGGCGGAAAACCAATACCAGAAACCACACCGCGATAGAGAATCCGGCCAGCCCGGTCTCGACCAGCAGTTGCAGATAATCGTTGTGGGCATGGTTCACGAAAAAGGTAGTGTAGAAACTGCGAAATTCCGGGTAGGCGATGGGAAAGGCGCCCAGTCCCCAGCCAAGAAACGGCCGCTTCATCAACATGCGCCAGCAGTCGCGATCGATGGTGAGGCGAACTCCTCCGCTGATCTCTTCACGGGCTTCGGAATGAATGCTAATCAGGCGTTGGGTAAGTGCGTTGTTGCCCATCCAGAGGAGAAAAACAATCACCATCGCCAGAAACACACCCAGCATCAGAGGCTGTTTCCAGCTGCCCTCGCGCTTGCGAACCAGAAGGACGCTGAGCACCACCATCTGCGCCACGAACGCCGCCATGCCTCCGCGCGAGCCGGAAAGAAAAATACTTGCCGCCATCAGGGCGGCGATTCCGGCCACCACAATCTTGCGCTTCCCACTGGTAAACCGAGTTGCGGCTAGCACCAGCGGGAAGGGCGTGAGCATCTCCATCAGGCCGGCGTAATGATTGTGATTGACGTAGGGTCCGTAAATGGAGCCACCTTGCTCCAGGGCCCGGACCCAGTAGATCTTCCCGTTCGGCGCCATACCCTGCAACACCGCGAACAGAGCCACGACCGCCCCGTAGGCCGTGAATAACTTTGCCATGAGCTCAAACTGAGAAGAGTGGCGCAGGCTCTGGGTCACGACAAACGCCAGCATGCCGTAGGCGGCGTAGAGCAACAAGTGAGAATAGGTCGCGTGACGGTAGGCCGTGGTTCCGGCCACCCACTGCACCAGCGCCAGCGCAAAAAAAGCTGCCATGGGAAAGTAGAGTACGTTGCCGCAGAGGTTGAGTTCCCGGTTGATCCACTGGCGAGACGCCCAAAACGCCAACAGCAACATGGCGCACGCCTCCAAGGCAAAAATGGACCAAGGTTCGACCGCTCCAAAGGCCAGCGGCCCGAGCAGCAGCACGGCACAAGCCCCGGCCAGCGGCGTGTTGCGAGTTAGTCTCGATCGCGAAACGTTCGCGTCCGGCGCGGGTTCAGGCGGCGCTGCCAGGGCGGAACTCACGGCTTCTCCTTGGATTCTGTCGCAGAATTGTCGGGAGAATCGTTGTCGGGAGAATCCGCTGGGGAAAGCACGAAATCGTCGAGCCAAAGTTTGCCGCGGATTGCCGCACCCGCCGGAAAGCGCTCGATGGCCAGGCGGAGGAGAGTGGTGGAGTCCGGGGTGGTCACCTTGGAATGAACTTCCTTCCAGAAGTCGGCACCGTTGAGCGAGTCGCTGACGTATAGCGGTGTGCCCGAGTAGGCATCGCGCAGAACGATCTGGGGCCCGCCCGCTCCCTCAAAGTCCGCCGACTTGTAATAGACGGAGAAGTCGTAAGTGGTCGCGCCACGCACCGGAATGACCTGTTGAATCCCCGCGTCGCTGATTCCTGGGCCTTCGAAGGTGAGGGAAAGAGAGCGCTGACCCTGGTGGAAGTCGCTCGGATCGAGCAAGGGCCGGACTCCGGTTCGATTGACGTAGTTCCAGTCGAAGCCTCCGTTCAGGAGGTCGAGGCTGAAATCGCCGTTCACCACCAGGTTGTCCTCGGTGGGCATATAGGCAGAGAGGCCAAGCGTGTCAGCGCTTTGCTTCCAGGCCGCCATGGCGGCGTCGGGTCGATGCACTTCGATGAGATAACGCACTTGTTCGTACAGATAGCGGTTCGGGAATTTCTCGTGCAGCTGAGCGAGGCGGTCCCACGTTTTGATGGCGCCCTCGGTTTCCTGTTTGCTCCGCAAGAGGCTGAGAAAGGAAATCAGGCAATAGGCGCGAGCCGGCACCGCGTCGCGGAGCAGAGCGTCCGTGTCCGGACGCACGCGCCAGCAGGCGCGCAGGGCGGCGTCCTTCCGTTCACCGTCGTTCTCGATGACCACGTGGAATTCGCGCAGGGCCCGATCGATATCGCCTTCGATGAGAAAAAAGTTTGCCGCTTCCCACGCCACATCGGAAGCGGCGGGCTCGGCCTGCAACGCGCGATCCAGTGCCGCTCGCTGACCCGCGAGGTCGCCGGTTACCTGGTAGGCCGCGGCCAGATCCAACCAATAGCGGGCATCGTGGGGGTTGAGCGCCACGGCGGATCGAAGGCTATCGATCGCGGATTGAGGATCGCCGGCCACAAATGCAAAGTAGCGTCCGAGCCGATGGCGATAGTCGGCATTTCCCGGCGCCAGCCGCACCGCCCGTTCCAGCGATGACAACTCCGGACGCGCGGCGAAAACGCTGGCCGCGAACTCCGTGCCCGCCAGAAAGAGATATACGCCGGCGAGTAGAACCAAACCCACAGCCAACTGCCAACGCCGCCGGTTTGAAAGAGCAATGGCCATGGTCAAAGCGATCGGGTGATCGGGTGATCTTACCATCGGGTCATCGAAACCCCAGCTGCTCATCAGTTTTTCGATGACCCGATCACCCGATGGTCAGATCACCCCATCATTTTCATTTGCCTCAAACCGCTTTCGGTTCCACTTCATCCCCCGCGTCAGGAGCCTCTTCCTGATAGTAGGATCCGTATTTCCCCTGATACTCGTAGTAGTAGTAATAATCGGGGGAGGTCAGATCGACGGCGTTGAGGAGCACGCCGGCCACATGAGCATTGACTTGGGTCAAGATGTCGCGGGCGCGCCGCAGCGCCTGTTTTGTGGTCTGGCCGGAACGAATCACCAGGATGGTGGCGTCGGCGCGGGGCGACAGCACCACGGCGTCGGTCACGGAAAGAGTTGGGGGAGTGTCGATTACGATGTGGTCGAACTGTTCGCGCAATTCCTCGAGCAGGTCCCTCATGTTGGAGGAAGCCAGCAATTCGGCGGGATTCGGGGGCGGCGTACCCGCGGGCATAATGAAAAGATTCGGCAAGATCGGAGACGTGGCCACGGTCTGCTGCAGGGTGGCGCTTCCGGTGAGCACGTTGCTGAGACCGTTGCGCGGGCCCATGCCCAGGGTCTTGTGAATGCTGGGGCGGCGCAAGTCGGCATCGATCAAGAGAACGCGGACCCCCTTCTGCGCGAGCACGATCGCGGTGTTGATGCTGGTGGTGGTTTTGCCTTCCTGCGGACGCGCGCTGGTGACCATGATCACTTTCGGCGGCGCTCCCAGATTGGAGAGCAGTAGCGAAGTCCGCAGCGCCCGATACGATTCGGCCATCTGCGACTGGGGCCGCACCTGCGTTACCATTTCCACGACTTCCTGGGAGGCCGTCAAAGCCAGCCGCTTGCCCGTCACTCCGTAGTTG
>JBGPFV010000195.1:0-5555 GCA_041483535.1 Terriglobia bacterium
CCAACACCTACCGCAGCAACCTGCGCAGCCGTGGATCCCATGAGCTTGGCCCAATAGGACTGACCATGCAGGCCCGCGTAAACCCTCGACCGCTCCTCGGAATACTGGCCGAACGCACTGGCTTGATTGCGAAGAAAGGTCCGCCACGACTGTGTTGGCCGTCGGCTTGGTGGTGGCAGGTAACGCGATACGGTGGCCTGGGAGACGCTGAACCCGAGCATGAGAAGTTCACCATGGATCCGTGGCGCGCCCCAGAGAAAGTTCTCACGGGCTATCCGCGTAATCAGATGGCGGACCTCACTGGAGACCCTCGGACGCCCACCTCGCCAGTGACCACGTGATCGATATCTCCAAATCGCTGACCATCCGCTACGACGCCAGCGCAAGACGGTTTCCGGCTGGACGATCACCAGGCTTTCGAGCCATTGCGGCCACCAGCACGGCAGCAAGATCCAAAGCAGCCGATCGATACGCCGGAAACACGGGCGACGAGTTCGGCTGCGCTCCAGTACGGCAATTTGATGGCGCAGCGCGATCCCTTCCAACAACAGCGCGGTGCGGGTTCGGGGTTCGCTTCGGGCGACCGGGACCGCTGCGCTTGTCGGCATCGCCATGAAGGCAGGCTATCGCCAGGCGTTCGAAACCACCAATGAATTCGTGCGGATAAAGTTTTGAGAAGGGACAAGGCCGTCTCTCCGGTCAGATTCGGGTTCGCCAGAGGCTTCGCCCATAGGACGCCGCGCTGAGCGTGGCGTCGGTTTGCTGCAGGACTAGATCAATCACCATCGCGTTCGGCAGATTGCCCGTCATGTTCATCCACGTAATGCCAGAGTCCTGCGAGACAAACACGCCCGCGTCGTTACCGACATAGACCGTTTTGGGATCGTCCGGACGAATCACTACGGCGTGGTGGGGAACATCCGGGAGTTGGCCCTTGTCGACGTCCTTCCAGGTCTTGCCGCCATCCGTTGAGCAGAAGACATGCGAATGGCCGAAGTTCGCGACCGTGACGAAAACAATATCGGCGCCGAGCTTTCCCGTGGTATCAATGCGGGTGATGCTGTGTCCCGGTAGCGCGGCGCTGGAAAGGTCGGGACTCCAGCTGGTGCCGCCGTCGAGACTGCGAAAGAAGCCGCCGTTTTCGGTGCCCACGTAGATTCGTTTCGAATCGGCCGGAGCAATCTCGATCGCGGAGATCGGGCTGCCGTCGAGATGCGGCGACACCGGCGTCCAAGTCTTGGCGTCGTTCTTCGTGCGCCAGACTCTAGTTGATCCGGTGAACACAGTATTCGAGTCGTTCGGATCCATCGTGATGTAGACCATCCAGACCGAACCCTGCTCCGCTTGAGAAGCGGGCGGCGAAACGTCGGTGCTCTTGCCGCCACGCCAGCGATAAATCCCCATGTTGTAGTATGAGGCGTACAAGTGCCTGACGTCCGCAGGATCGTAGATCATCCACCCGCCATCGCCGCCTAGAATTTCGAAATGATCGTCGGGGCTGCCTGTGACGGTGACGAGCGTGCCGTTATCCTGGGCGCCACCGCCAAAGTTGCGCCCGTCGCTCTGCGCGACATCCATGTCGTAATACATGGTGACTGCGAGACCGTTGCTGCGATTGGACCAGGTGAGGCCGCCGTCGTCACTTACGTCGAGCCCGCCGTCGTTTGGATCGTAGACGCGGTCGGGCGCCCCCTCCGGAATCAGCAGGTGATGGTGATCGGCATGCGCGTAATTCGGCTTTCCGCGTTGCGCGTCCCAGCGCGTGACCTTCTTCCAGCTCTTACCGCCATCAATTGTGAGATGCAGGTCAACCCCGCCGCAGATAACACGATTCGGATTTTTCGGATGGACCGCAATAGTGTTTCCATACGAGATCTGGCCTTCGCCGGCGAAGTGATTGCCGCCGATCTCCTTCCACGTCTTGCCCCCGTTGGTGCTGCGGAACACGCCTAACAGCAGATCTCCCCGGCCGCTCCGCTCACTTTCCGCAAAGGCGTAGACAACATCGGGCTTTGATCGACTGATCGCGAGGCTGGTGCGGCCAAAACTCTCCGGCACGGGCAGTCCGGTAGTCAATTGCGTCCAGTTCTTTCCACCATTGTGCGATAGCCAGACACCGTTCCTGGCGCCGTTCTCGGTGAACGTGGCGAATATAGTGCCCTGCATTGACGGATGAAAAACTATCGAATGACACCAATAGTTATTCGCCGAGATGAAGGTTTCGCGCTGCCAGGTCGCGCCGCCATTGGTTGAGACATACATCCCGCCGAAATCCTTTGGCGAAGGACTGGCCTCGTAGGCTCCGATTCCGCCGACGTACAGGTGATTGGAATCGAACGGGTCGATCGCGATCACGCCGATTCTACTCGGGACGCCCGTCGCGGACGAAGGCGCGAGTAGGCTCCATGTGGTGCCGCCGTTTGCGGTCCGGTATACGCCGACACCGGGGTAGGAATCGGCGGACAGGTTCGCTTCGCCAGTGCCGCAATAGATCGCCGCGGGATTTTTCGGATCGATCGCGAGCGAGCCAATATTCAGGATGTCCTGATCGTGCCAGACGGGACGCCAGCTTCTGCCGGCGTCATCGCTGCACCATACACCGCCTCCGGCTGCACCCGCCCAGATGGTGTCGGGCGTCTGCGGGTGGCATACGACGCTGGTCATTCGGCCGCCGATGTTAGTAGGCCCGACGCAGTCCCATTGGACCACGCCAGGGGTCGACAGGCTTTGCTTGACGCGATTGCGCTCGCGCACCAGCGTTCGCACCGGAGCTTCGCGCAGTGGCCAAGCGGCGAACGCCTGAAACCAAGTGCTGCGTTTCTTGTGCCGCGAAAGCCGCGGCTGCGGCGCTCCTGGACTGAGGTCCCTCTTTCGAGGTCCCGGTGTGAGGGGCCCTGATGCGTCTGCTTTCCGCCTAGTTGCCATGCGTGCACTCCTGCAAGTTGGACATGTCGGGCGCCTTGCTCCCTACACTTAGAACACGAACCTCGCTATGGAAAGGGCGAATCGTGAGTTGCTTACGGCCGGCGTCATCTGCGCGAACGATTTAGACCGAGCTTTCCTCGAGGCTCGTTTACACCCGTGCGACGAACCTGCTAAAGGCGGATTGAACCCACACGACGGTAGGGAGCGAAGCTATGTGGCTGGAAGAGACGGCGTGGATTTGGCTGCCAATCGCGAGCGCGTTCGGGGCCTGGATGGTATGGCGTATGACCGTGCTCAAGCGCGAAGTGCGCACGCTGAGCCGGCGCGTCGCGGAGCTCGAGGAGGCGCGAACCACGCCGGCGCGTAGCGGGCGTGCGGCATAACGCTCCGGGGCAGTTGAGTGCAGCCTACGCGCTCAACTTGAGCAGTGCCCCTGGCGTGTTTCAGATCGGGTGTCGAAGCCTCCGGTGAAACTCGCACGGAGCGGAGCCAAAAGCTCGCGCGCTTCAGCGGCGCGACTCTTATTCTTGCGCCGGCGGAATGACGGGTCGTGACTGCGCGCCTCAGTGGGGCGTATTCGAACCCCTTCGAGGGCAAGAGTAGCTGGCTCCTGCCCGCAGGGAGCGAATACTGCGCGCGAATCCCGATCCATGCGGTCTGAAAGCCGACCGAACTGATGGCGAACAAATTCTCTGTTGAGGGGTTCGCAATTGCTCCGCGGATTACCGAGCCAAGTCTGGGCTCTTTTCGCCGCTAAAAACTCGAAGCGGTACCGGGTGTTCGAATCCTTCCCGCTCCGCCGTACTTATCTCTGGCGATACCTCGCCAGAATCACCGAAAAGCTCGCCACAGCGGCCTCATTTGCGCGCGAACGGTAGCGGAGAAAGTCAATTTCCGGTGGATGACGCGCGATTCGCCGGCGCAAAGAGGTCTCGTCCTCTTGCACCATACTTGTTCGCGGAGCGCGACGGCACCGCCCAAAACACTATTTACCACTGGCGCCTGGGGTGACAAATTCCTGCCCGTGCGCCGCTTCAACGAGCCTCTTCTTGGTGGCAACCCAATACCGGCTCGAACCTTGCCGAGGAACGCCGTTCAACCTATATAAGAAAGTGGAATCGGAGAGTCAAAACGGAAATCCCAGTTTAGAGCCAATGCCCGAACCAAAGGTCCCCTACGAATGGCCGTTGCGGCCAGGATACTCCATGCGCTTGACCGTGTTTTTCCCCGTTTTCTGCATCATCGTGGCGTCGGGTTTCGCCAGCACGGGTGCGGTTTTCGCGCAATCGCCGTGTTTGGAAGCAATCAACGCCGAGCTTGCGTTGGAGCGCAGCGAACTGCAGACGATTCTCGTGCGCCATCATGGTGGAGCTCGGGTCGACGCTTCCCACTACGGATTGCCCGCGAATGATTTCGACGATGCCACCAACCTGACTATCCGGCAGCGCCAGAATTTCCGCCGTTTGCATCCCGGTCTCGATTATCCGCGAAGCGGACCGATGCAATACCCGCGCTGGGCGTACAGCCTGATGAACCGGCTCGACCAGGATGAAGCTGCGGCCTGCGGATACTCGCAGACGCTTACCGAACCCGGCTCACTGGCACTGGATTCGCTGGCCCAGTTGGTTGTCAATACCAACATCAATGTGAGTAATGACAATATACCGGAGTCGGAAACCTATTTGGCTATTGATCCTACTAATCCACAATACATGGTAGGAGCGTCGAATATTAATCTCAATGGCGCAGGCCAGATGATGTACGTCTCCGCGGATTATGGCGCCACATGGTCAGATCAAGAGCTTGTGCCGACACGGACTAACCAATCCGATCCGGGTGTCAACTACGACTCCAACGGCCACGTCTACACGCTTACGCTCGATTACACCGGGAACCGGACGGCGGTGAAGTTATATAGATCCACGGATCACGGAAGCTCATGGCCGCTGCAGATTATCGTGGACGACTCCGCCGGCAACGACAAGAACCTGGCCGCGATCGATTATCAGCCCACCAGCGGATGCCGTGATCAAATCTACGTCGGCTGGGACAACGGCAAAGCCCAACTGGTCGCGGCCACCACCTATCCCGATTCCGGGGTCTTTGCGCCCAAAATAACCGTCCAATCCAAAGGCGCCACCATAGCCGGCGACCTCGCGGTGGGTCCTCCCGCACCCGGAGGAGCGCGCGCGCCGGTTTACTACGTATGGACCAGCACGTCCGCCAAGACTATCAACTTCTCGAAATCGGCAAATTGCGGCAGTAGCTGGACAACCTTTAAGACAATCGCAACCACGAAAGATGCTTACGACTATGGTATTCCCGCGCAGTGCAATCGCAGGGTTTTGATTTATCCCACTATCGATGTCGACCGCAGCAACAGCGCGCATCGCGGGTCGATCTATGTAGTGTGGAACGATTTTACCACTGCTCAGTCCAGTGGATGTATTTCAGCAACCGACCCGAACAATGCGAATATATGGTTTATTCGTTCGACCGACGGAGGGAATACCTGGTCATCGCCGATTAGGGTAAACGCGAACCTGGCGAGGACTGACCATTTCAATCAATGGATGAATGTCGACGACACCGACGGGACTATCCATATTTCGTGGCGTGACACCAGGAAC
>JBGPFV010000196.1:0-5539 GCA_041483535.1 Terriglobia bacterium
AGCAGCGCGCCCAGCGTGAGGAAGACGGCAATGCTGTAGGGGCCGAGGGTGTTGCCGTTGGTCATCGCTCGCGCCACGAAGGGAGCCCACAGCCCCATCAGAACGCCGGAAACGACGCAGACGATGATGCTCTTCTTCGAAACGGAGCGGCCGGCGATGGCCAGGCTGCCATAGGCTTTTCCGTCCATGACCACGGCGATGAGGGCGCAAACAACGCCTGCGGCAAGGAGCACTGCATTGCCCTTTGGCTGGAGGGCATAACTCGAAACCACACCGACGACGAGCGCGATTCCGATGGCCACTGGAAATGCGACGGCGAGCCCGGCCATATCGATCGCGGCCACCAGCAAAAGGTTCGCCAAATTGAAGATCGCGCCGCCAACCATGACGGAGACGATGTTGTTGGTGTCGGCGGAACGCACATTGTTCAGGAAACTGGAAGCATCGTTGCCGGTGCTTCCCATGGTAAGCGCGAGGATCAGTGAGACAAGAAAAATGCCGACGGCATAGTCCCAGTAAAACAACTCGAAGCGATACTTCTTGACGCCCTTGTAGGTGTTGGCCCAGGAGCCCCAGCAGATGGCGCTGGTGATCATCATGAACAGTGCAATACCCAGAGTGTGGGGTGTAAACATCGCTTCTCCTTGCAATGCGCGGCCCCTAAAGGGGCGTCCGATTTTTGCACTTGCGGTATCGCTAAAGCGATACCCTGATACGAAACAAAACCTACTTGCCGCGAATTCTGGAAACAAACAGCTGCAGGAACCGGTCGGCGTCGACGTCGACGCAAACCTTAGCATTCGGCTCGACTTTGTCGAGACCTTCAATGATGTAGCGGTCACCGTGCAGCACGTTGCGCTCGATTGCTCCGTGGCGATTGGCGACCGTCTCACCGCGCGTGAACTCGCCTCGGGTTTCGACATCGACGTGCATCAGCGGCGCCTTTACAAGCGTTGCGTCGATGACTACACCGACCGCGAGGGGATCATACATCGGCGTGCCGCCGGAACCGAATTGCGCCGACAGATCAATCAGGTAGTTCGCCACCTGGTAGATGAAATCATTTATGGGGCCGTGGGTCTGTCCGAGTTGTTCGAGGTATTTCGGGGAAAGCAAAGTCTTATCGCCGACATCGAGGCCAACCATGGTCAGCGGCCAGCCAGCCTGGAAAACGATCTGCGCGGCTTCGGGGTCGTTGTAGATATTGGCCTCGGCGGCGGCGGTCGAATTTCCGCCGGTGATCGAGCCGCCCATGATAATGACTTCCTTCACCAGCGGAACGATGGACGGGTCCTTCTCCACGGCGAGCGCGATGTTGGTGAGCGGGCCGACCGGGACCAGCGTGATTTCGTGCGGAGCGGCGTGCACCATCTCGATGATCAGGTCCGGGCCATACCGTGAATCAACTTTGCACTTGCTGGGCGGCAATTCGACATTGGCCAGCCCATTTTTCCCGTGCCAGAACTCTGCGGTGATCAGCTTCTGGAAGAGCGGATGCTGGGCTCCTGCGGCGACGGGAATATCGCAACGATTGGCCAGGGAGATCATGCGCAGCGCATTCTCCAGTCCCTGCTTGGCAGTTACGTTGCCCGGTACCACGGTGACGGCGCGAACGTCCAGTTCGGGCGAGTTCAGCGCCAGCATCAGGGCCATGGCGTCGTCGGAGCCGGGATCGGTGTCGAGGATAATTTTTTTGGTGGCACTGGACGCGGGGATTGCCAGCGAGACTACGATGAATGCGGAGAAAATCGCGGCAAACAAAACGTTTGGAAAAACTCGGCAACGAGGGCCCGGTGTAATCAGAACTGACCTCCAGATTGCGGTACGAAGCGATCGGAACGTAACCGTGCCGTAGCGTAGTCGGGCAGAGTTCCAGTGTCAAGGCGAAACGGGAATTCATCTTTCGCCGGGTCTGCCGTACAATCGAACGGCGAACGATGGGCTGCGAAAAATTCGACTATCGCTACCCAGCCCCCGATCCCGTAGAGACGCGGCTTGCCGCGTCTCCCGCCGCAGAGTGAGACGGGGCAAGCCCCGTCTCTACAGATGAGGGGATACGAAGCCTGCATTTGTAGTGGAGCATTTATGCCGGTCGAACATAACCAGTTTCGGAGCATCGCGCCACCCGCTTCGCACAGCGGCAGTGCGATTGCCATTCTCTCCGGGCAACCTCTGCTGCCGAACATCGGCATTCCTCTCAACCTGGATTGGGTACGGGAAGTGCGGGTCAACACCAGCGCGGTCGAGCGCCGCGTTCAATCCCATGTCACGCGGCGAACCGTGAAGAAGGAATGGCAGGCGGCGTGGCTGCTGCGGGCAATTACCTGCATGGATCTGACGACTCTTTCCGGAGATGATACGGACGAGCGCGTTCGCCGTTTGTGCGCAAAGGGACGGCACCCCATCCAGCAGGAAATGGAACAGAAGCTCGGGATCGAGGAACTTCAGATTAAGGTCGCTGCGGTCTGCGTGTACCACACGTTTGTGGAAACGGCTCTGCACGCGCTCGAAGGGAGTGGGGTGCATGTCGCCGCCGTGTCCACCGGCTTCCCAGCAGGTCTATCGCCGCTGGCGGAACGGGTGGCGGAAATTCGCCGATCGGTGGAGGCGGGCGCGCACGAGATCGACGTCGTCATCACCCGGGCGCATGTTTTCGGCGGACGCTGGCAGGCGCTCTACGATGAAATTGCAGCGTTCAAGCAAGCCTGCGGATCCTCACACATGAAGGTGATCCTTGGAACTGGGGACCTGTTGACGCTGCGCAATGTGGCGCGTGCCAGCGTAGTGGCCATGATGGCGGGCGCTGACTTCATTAAAACTTCGACGGGCAAAGAGCCGACCAACGCCACCTTGCCGGTCGGCCTGGTGATGACACGCGCCATCCGCGAATACGCGCAGCAAACTGGAATGGCGGTGGGCTTCAAGCCGGCGGGCGGCATCCGCACGGCCAAGCAGTCGGCAGAGTGGCTGGCGATGATCAAAGAAGAGCTTGGCTTGTCGTGGATGCGGGCAGAAATGTTCCGCTTCGGTGCCAGCGGCTTGCTGGGGGACATCGAGCGGCAACTGGAACACTATGCTACCGGGCGCTATTCGGCGGAGCATCGGCATCCGATGGCATGAAGCTCTCGTAGAGACGCGGCGGTCCGCGTCTCCGGCGGCGGAGGAGACGGGGCAAGCCCCGTCTCTACAGGGCGGTGGGTTCTAATGGCGCGGCTGAAGCCGCGCCCCTTCAAAACATGTTTGGGATGCGGTTTCGAGTTTGGAGCAAACGCCAATGAGTATTGCCGAAAAATTCGTGAGCATGGAATACGGCCCGGCTCCAGAAGATTCGAAAGAAGCAGTGGCGTGGCTGGGGCGTCATGGCCACCGCTTCCAACATTTCATCGGCGGCGGCTGGCAGGCGCCCGCGGCGGGAGAGTACTTCGACACCGTCGATCCTTCGAACGGGGAGAAGCTCGCTTCGGTTGCGCAAGGCTCGGTCGCGGACGTTGACGCCGCGGTCAAAGCCGCGCGGGCCGCGTCTTCTGGATGGCGCGCGCTCACTCCTCATACCCGCGCGCGCTACCTGTATGCCATCGCGCGGCTGGTGCAGAAGCATTCCCGGTTACTGTCGGTTCTGGAGACGATGGACAACGGCAAGCCCATCCGCGAGAGTCGCGACATTGATATTCCGCTGGTCGCGCGACATTTTTATCACCATGCCGGTTGGGCGCAACTTCTGGAACAGGAATTTCCCGAGTACGTGCCTTGCGGGGTTGTCGGTCAGATCATCCCGTGGAACTTCCCGCTGCTGATGCTGGCGTGGAAGATTGCCCCGGCACTCGCAACCGGCAACACCGTCGTTTTGAAACCGGCGGAATTCACGCCACTAAGCGCACTGGCCTTCGCCGGAATCTGCCAGGAGGCTGGCTTGCCCGCGGGTGTGGTCAATATCGTCACGGGAGACGGCACAACCGGCGAGGCGCTGGTCAAGCATCCGGACGTGGACAAGATCGCGTTCACCGGATCGACCGAGGTGGGCCGCGCGATTCGTGCCGCTACGGCGACGAGCCACAAGCGCCTTTCGCTGGAGCTCGGTGGCAAATCTCCCTTCATCGTGTTTGAAGATGCTGACCTCGATAGCACGGTGGAAGGCCTAGTCGACGGAATCTGGTTCAATCAGGGACAGGTATGTTGCGCGGGCTCGCGCCTGCTGATGCAGGAGACTATTGCCGAAGCGCTGATCGCTAAAATTCAGGATCGCATGAGCACCTTGCGCATCGGCGCGCCCCTCGACAAAGCGATTGATATTGGCGCGATCGTCGCACAGGTGCAACTCGACCGCATTCGCAAGCTAGTGGACCAGGGTGTGGCGGACGGTGCGACCTGCTGGCAGCCGCAGGTCGCGTTGCCGACGCGCGGGTTCTATTATCCGCCGACGCTGCTGAGCAATGTGCATCCGACGTCGATTGTTGCGCAGCAGGAAATCTTTGGACCGGTGCTGGCGGCGATGACGTTCCGCACACCCGCGGAAGCGGTGGAACTGGCAAACAATACGGCTTACGGTTTGGCAGCCTGTGTTTGGAGCGAGAGCCTCAACGTTGCCTTACACGTGGCCGCGCAACTTAAAGCGGGAGTGGTCTGGGTCAACTGCACGAACCTGTTCGACGCCTCCTGCGGATTTGGCGGCTATCGCGAGAGCGGTTACGGACGTGAGGGCGGACGCGAAGGGCTGCTGGAATATATGGAGGCGGCATGGTTCAAGAACGCGCCGACGCTTCCCGCAGAGAGGACAGTCGAGCCAGCCGAGGGGGCATTAGATGAAGACTCCGGTGCTCGTTCCTCCGATACTTCAGCCGGCGAAACTTCTGACAGCACTCCTGCCATTGACCGCACCGTAAAGCTCTACATCGGCGGCAAGCAGGCGCGGCCCGACTCCGGCTACAGCATGGAAGTGCGCGCCGCCGATGGACGGCTGCTGGGCGAAGCACCGCTGGGAAATCGCAAAGACATTCGCAATGCAGTCGAGGCGGCGCGAAAAGCGGCGGCGTGGGCCAAGGCCACCGCGCACAATCGCGCCCAGGTTCTTTACTACAGCGCCGAGAATCTTTCGCAGCGGCGCGACGAAATTGCGCATCGCCTGGCCGCCGTGGTCGGGGAAAAGCAGGCGGCCGCGGAAGTGAATCTCAGCATCGAGCGCATCTTTTCCTACGCGGCGTGGGCCGATAAGTTTGACGGCGCGGTGCACAATCCTCCATTTCGCAATGTCGCCATCGCCATGAATGAAGCCCTTGGGACGATTGGTGTCATTTGTCCGCGCGAGACGCCACTGCTCGGTTTGCTTTCGCTGGTGATGCCCGCCCTGGCGGTGGGAAACACGGTGATCGCGGTTCCGTCGGAAGCCTATCCGCTGATCGCAGGCGATCTTTATCAGCTTTTCGACACCAGCGATCTGCCCGGTGGCGCGCTGAATATTGTGACGGGATACACATCGCAACTTCTGAAGACGCTCGCTGAACATGACGACGTGGATGCCATCTGGTGCTTTGGCGATGAAGCG
>JBGPFV010000197.1:0-5481 GCA_041483535.1 Terriglobia bacterium
ATAGTAGAGCGGGTTATCAATGCCCGCAAAGCCGGGATTCATGCTGCGCTTGATGACCATCACGGTATGGGCTTTGTCCACGTCGAGGATCGGCATTCCGTAGATAGGGCTCGTAGTATCGGAGCGGGCAGCAGGGTTGGTAACGTCGTTGGCGCCAATTACCAGGGCAACATCGGTTTGCGGGAAATCGCCGTTGATTTCGTCCATCTCAATCAGGCGGTCGTAGGGAATATCGGCTTCGGCCAGCAGCACGTTCATGTGGCCCGGCATGCGTCCGGCGACGGGGTGAATGGCAAAGCGCACGTCGACGCCGCGCTTGGTCAGGCCATCGTACAGTTCACGCACTTTGTGTTGCGCCTGAGCCACGGCCATGCCGTATCCGGGAACCACAATGACGCGGTTCGCGGCGGAAAGGATGGCTGCGGCTTCTTCCGGAGTTGCGCTACGAACGGGTTTCGCTTCTTCTCCCGCCGCGTGCGAAGTTTGCACCTGGCCAAAGGCTCCGAACAAAACGTT
This sequence comes from Terriglobia bacterium, assembly GCA_041483535.1. GTDB lineage: Bacteria > Acidobacteriota > Terriglobia > Terriglobales > Acidobacteriaceae > Acidiflorens. The sequence continues at coordinate 517 of JBGPFV010000197.1, forward strand.
GGTGAAGGAGCGGTTCATGGCCTTCGACATGATGATGGAGAGGATGAGGCCCGACGATCCGTCGAGGGCGCCGGCGATGATGAGCAGCTTACTGTCGAGGACGAAGCCCATGGCCGCCGCCGACAATCCGGCATAGCCGTTCAACAACGAAATGACGGTCGGCATGTCCGCGCCGCCGATGGGGATGATCAACAACACGCCGAAGGCCAGCGCGATCAGGATCATGAACGGAAACAGCGACTGCGCTCCCGGATGCAGAACCAGCGATACGGCGATGATCACGGCGCCGGCCAGCAAAACAAAGTTGACGAGATTCTGTCCTTTGTAAGTGAGCGGCCGCTGCGGCAGAATTTCCTGCAGCTTGCCAGCCGCCATCAAGCTGCCGGTTACGGTCAAACCGCCAAGAATAACTTCCAGCGACAACACCGCCATCATGAAGCGCGAGATATTGGGCGAGCGCAGGTAAAACTCGGCCGAACCGACCAGCGTGACGCAGAGCGCGCCAAAGGCGTGGCTGAGCGCGGTTCGCTGCGGAACGGCTGTCATCGCCACCCGCCCGAGCGGTATGCCGATTATGGTGCCGAGCACCAGCCCAATGGCGATCAGCCGGTAGTCGACAATGCCGTGGCGCAGCAGCGTGCCGCAGATCGCCAGCAGCATGCCAATTTCGCCCGCCCAGATGCCGTGGCGGGCGGTGGTTGGAGAACTCATCCACTTCAGCGAGAAGATAAACAGCACGCTCGCGATGAGATATACAAGCTCGATGATGACTTGGCCGCCTGCGAGTTCGGGGGTCATTATTTGGCCGCCGGTTTGGCCGCGGGACGGCTGGATTTGAACATTTTCAACATGCGGTCGGTGATGAAGAAGCCGCCCACGATGTTGCTGGTGGCGGCGACCACAGCGATGAATCCGAAAACGGCGGCGAGCGTGCTCTTGTGCTCGCCCACCAGCACGATCGCGCCCACCACCGCGATCGCATCCAAAGCGTTGGTGAGCGACATCAACGGAGTGTGCAGCAGGGGCGAGACCCGCCGGATCACTTCAAATCCGATGAATCCAGCGAGCACAAATATAAAAAGTGCGTTGATCAGGTTCGAACTACTGTTCATCTTCCCTCCGTATTAGGTCGTGGAGCGCCTGGCGTCCCCGCCCGGCAGGACGGGCGAGACGCCCGTCGCTCCACCGTCACTTTGCCAGCGCGGGCAACTTAAAGAACTCGCGCACCCGAGCCTGCACAATCTCGCCGCCGCGGGTGAGCAGCGTCTCGCGGACAATTTCATCTTCCAGGTTCAGATTCAACTTTTGATCTTTGACCAGGTGAGTGATGAACGCAGTAACATTGCGGGCGTACATCATGCTGGCGTGATAAGGCACGCCGGAGGCCACGTTGATCGCTCCGATGATGGTTACGCCATGCTTGACCACGGTCTTGCCGGTCTCAGTGATCTCGCAGTTGCCGCCACGTTCGGAAGCGAGGTCGAGGATCACCGAACCCGGCGCCATGCCCTTGACCATATCTTCGGTCACCAGGACCGGCGATTTTTTCCCCGGAATCACCGCCGCGGCGATCACCACATCGCTTTCCTGCACCGCTTTGCCAAGCAACTCGCGCTGGCGGCGGTAGAAGTCTTCATCCTGCGCCCGGGCATATCCGCGAGCGTCCTGCGCGTCTTTGGCCTCGATGGGAAGCTCGACGAAGCGCCCCCCGAGACTCTGCACCTGCTCCTTCGCCGCCGGCCTTAAATCGTACGCGGAAATCACCGCGCCCAAGCGGCGTGAGGTGGCGATCGCCTGCAGTCCGGCAACGCCGCAGCCGATCACAAATACGCGGGCAGGTGTGATCGTTCCCGCTGCGGTAGTGAGCATAGGAAAGAAGCGCGGATGGTGGTCGGCTGCCATCAGAACCGCCTTGTATCCGCAAACGGTTCCCATGGACGACAGCGCGTCCATACTTTGGGCGCGGGTTGTCCGGGGCATCAACTCCACCGAGAACGCGGTGACCCCTGCGTGCGCGATTTCCTCGACCACGTCCGCCGAACCGAACGGACGCAGAAATCCAACCAGGATCTGATCGCGGCGATAGAGCGGAACGTCCTGCTTGCCGGTTACGTCGTTGGACCCGTAGCAAAGAATCTGCACGACAATGTCGGCGGCGGCAAACACGGCGGCGCGGTCGGCGACAATTTTCGCGCCCTTCTCGGCATAAAGGGAATCGGGATAGCCGGCCTCAACACCAGCGCCCGATTGTATATGGACTTCGAAGCCCGCTTTGGTCAGTGTCGGGAGGACGGCCGGTACGAGTGCGACCCGCCGCTCCCCCGGATAAATCTCTTTCGGTACACCGATGATCACAAGGCCCTACCTGTCTGGCGATTCTGTGTCGCGATTCCTAATCTAAGATTTGGAGCCGCCCGGCTCGCGTCAAGTCATGCTCTCGCGGGCAACATCCCACGAACTGAGGATTCTAGTTGAGTGGGTGGGCGTGCGCAAATGGTCAGGTCTTAGGGGTCAGGTGTCAGGTCTTAGGTTTAGGTGTTAGGACTTTCTTTTCCTGAGACCTGAGACCTAACACCTGAGACCTAGCTTCAGACCGTCGCCATCATTCGATGCAACAATGTCAGCGCAGTTTTGCACGATCCAGCCGGCGCCGGCGTCTTCGAGGTCGCGGCGGGCTACAGTCGTCAACAATGCAATCACTCTTGCGCCCGCAGCCTTTCCGGCGCGAATTCCAGCCGGCACATCTTCCACCACGATGCAATCGGAGGCGGCAAACCCGAGTTTCGCCGACGCCTTCAGGTAAGGCTCGGGATCGGGCTTGCCGATCTTCACGTCGCTCGACGTAATCATGGTCTTGGGGATGGGCAGGCCCGCGGCCCGCAAACGCACCTCGGCCAGCGGGCGCGTGCATGAGGTCGCAATGGTCCAGCGTTCCGGAGGCAGAATGTTCAGGAGTTCCCGCGCGCCCGGCAGCAGGACCACGCCATCGAGGTCCACGATTTCCCGGCGTTCGACTTCGCGATCTTCGTGGTCAATATCGGCATTGGGTAAAAGCTCGCGGATGGTGCTTCGACTGGGACGCCCGTGCGCCATGCGAACCACGGTCTCTGGAACGAGGCCATGTTCAACCGCCCAGCGATACCACACCCGCGACACTGCGGGAGTGGAATCGATCAACACACCATCCAAGTCAAACAGCAGGGCACTGCAGCGGATTGCGATCATCTCCTCTAATTTACATTGTCCCGCAGAAATGAATCAGCGCAGTTCGCCGGTGGATTCAAAGGTGGCTCCGGCCACAGGCGTACCTGACGCCAGCAGGTCGCGAATCTTTTCGCGGTTTGGCCCGGCGCGGTGGATGGCTTCCGCGAGGCTGCCGAGCGCTTGCTCGATTGGCGTGCCTTCGGGCAGGCGGAAGATCCAGGGAATGTTGGTCGTGGTCAGAGCGCGGTCGGAAGAAATGGCGACCACGGGAATAAACGACTTCACCGCGATTTGTTCCGCGAGATGACTTGAAGAGCGGTCGAGGGCGATCAAGGCCAGAACATGATCTTGATAGACCGCCTTGACGAGTTCGTTGGAAGCCTTTCCCCACGAAAGTTGGGAGGGAATCGCAATCAGAGAAATGCGTTGGCCAGGGACGGCTTGGCCTTTGCCGTTGATCGCTCGGAGTATGTGCACTACCTCGGTAGAATGGACGATTTCATCGGCGCGCGGCCCGAAGACGCCGATTTGCAGGTTGCCAGTTTCCTCGTCGGTCAGCGCCGGTCCCGCGTACTGAACTCCGTCCTCGCCTACGCGGGCATACGGTTTCTCCATGGTGATGCGGCGGTACTCGATGCTTCCATTGTGCACGCGGGCAAGAAAGAGCGGAGCGATGTTTTTGCAGTTCGGATCGAAGACCATGTCGCCGGTCACGCCCTTATGGTTCTCGACGCCGGTCAGTGCGTCGCGAATCCGGCCCTTGTTCAGTCCCGCGCGACAGATCGCGTCCAGCAGAATCTGCATCGCATCGTAGGCCAGAGCGGCGAAGTGATCCGGCTTCTCGTGGAAGCGCGCCTCGTAGCGGGCATTGAAGTCAAGCCAGCGCCGGTCGGTGCGAGTCGGATCGTAGGGAAAAACCGCCTCGAAGCCTTCCGCGGCGGATCCGGCCAGCTTGACCAGTTCATCGCCACTAGTTCCGGAAATGGTACGGTGGCTGCCGAACACCCTCTGCTTCATTCCCAGTTCGCGGATCTGCCGCAAGATCATTGCGGCGGGACCAACGTCGGTCCAGAGTACGATCGCATCCACGCGCGAATCTTCGATCACCTGAAGTTGGCGGCGGAAGTCGGTATCGCCGGGCATAAATTTCTGCTCGATCACCACCGGATGGCCGAGCCGCCGCGAAGCGTCGCGGAATTTGAGGACTCCGAAACGGCCATAGCGGTCGTTCACGCGCAAGATCGCGATCCGCTTCAGGCCGCGCTCGGTGTAAATGTGGCGCGCCAGCGTGTAGCCCTGCACGCGGTCATCCTGCAGATCGGTGAAGTACCAGGGAATGATGGTCTCGGGAATGGTGGGGTCGGTGGATGCACTGTTCACTAGCGGAGTTTCCGCTTTCAGCATCAGGCGAAGGGCGATGTGCGTGGATTCCGAGCTAATGGAGCCGAACATTGCCCAAACTTTGTCGTCATAGATCATCCTGACAGCCTCGTTAGAGGCAGCGCCCCAAATGGCGGAATCTTTTGCAACGCCCGCAGCAGCGGAACTGCTGTTCTGCCAGTTGTTATAGTCGTTGTGGGTTACGAGCCCGAAAGGTTTGCCACAGTAACCGCCGGCAGCGTTCGCTTCGTCAATCGCCATGTTTGCCCCATTCAACATGCGATTACCCAGCACTTGGTCGGGGTGGTCGTAGAGCGGCGCCAGAACGCCAATACGAACCTCGTTCAGGTCCTTGAGGTCGGGGTCGGGGATATCGCGAGC
>JBGPFV010000198.1:0-5466 GCA_041483535.1 Terriglobia bacterium
GCAGATCCCGCGAGCTCTGCCCGGAAGGCCCGCCATTGCGCCCCGGCCAGCTGTGAGTCCAGTCCAGGCCCCAGTCCAACGGACGCACCACGCGGTTATTGTCCACCGACGTGAGCCGGGTCTCCCAGTCGTACATCCATTGAGCGTAGCGCGAAGGCATCGGTGTAAAACGTTTATAGCAAACTCGCTGCCGAAAGGCTTGTGATCCCGCAGCCAATGGCATCGGGGGCTGTCTGGAACGCGAGTGTTGCAGTGCGAAAGGGAAGGGCCAGGCGCCGGGGCCCCAAAGAGATCGAGTGGGATGACCGCAAGAACGAGATCAATCTGCGCAAGCGCGGCTTCGACTTGGCCGACGCCGTCCCGATATTCGACGGCCCCATGCTGGTCCAGCCCGACACGCGCGAGGACTATGGCGAAAGCCGGTAGGTCGGCATCGGCATAACGAATGGCAGGACCGCAGTGGTTGTTTTTGCCGAGCGCGGGCACGACTGCATTCGGATCATTTCACTGAGAAAGGCAAACCGTCATGAACGCAAACTCTTCGAAGAAACGATCGCGAACGAACTGGAAGAAGATTGATTCGCTGCCCGATTCGAAGATCGACTACTCCGACGCACCCGCGCTGGGTGACGGGTTTTTTCGTCATGCCATTCGCTGGCCCGGAAACAAGCGGCAGATCACTCTGCGCCTCGATCCCGACATCCTCGCCTTTTTTCGGCGGCACGGGAAGGGCTACCAGACAACCATCAACGCCGTCCTGCGTCGCTATATGGAAGCTCAGCAGGACCGAAGCACAAACCGCTCCGGCTGAAAGACCGAGAGCTGAGAGCTAATCGCTGTAGTAGACTCGCGGCACTCTCTGCGACAGGCCGCACAAAATCTCGTAGGGCACGCTTTCGCACAAACGCGCCAGTTCTACAGCATCGACACTTTTGCCGCTGCCTTCGCCAGAGCCGCTTCCGATCAAGACGACTTCATCACCCACCGCGACGCCGCGAACGTGGCTGACGTCCACGATCGTCAGGTCCATCGAGACGCGCCCCACGACCGGCGCGTATTCGCCGCCTACGATCACGCGCGCGCGATTTGAAAGCAGGCGCGGATAGCCATCAGCGTACCCGACGGGCAGCACCGCGATACGGCTCCGCGTCTTGGTCACGAAAGTGCCCATGTAGCCGACCGCTTCGCCCGCAGCGACTTCCTTCACCGTCAGCACGCGCGTCTTCCACGAAAGCACCGGACGCAGCGGCAACGGAGCGACCGCTGCGGGCTTGCCTCGCCGCGTGAAGGCCAGCGAATACCCGTAGAGCGCGATGCCTGGACGCACCATGGTCTTCCAAGTCTCGGGCCGCGCGCTCATGGCGGCGGAATTTCCCATGTGCACCAGCGCAGGCCGTAAGCCACGACTCCGCAGAAACGCAAGCCCATCTTCAAAGCGTTTCATCTGGCGCACGGCATCTTCGGCGTCGAGCACTTCCGCCGTAGCGAAGTGCGTGCTCACTCCTTCCAGGCTCAGGTGCTTGCACGCGGACAACATCTCGCACAAACGCGGCAGCGCTTCCTTCGATGCCCCAAGGCGGTTCATGCCCGTGTCGAGTTTCAGATGCACGGGTAACCGCTTCGTGGGTAGATCTCCCTGCCGCTTTCGCGCCATGCGTTCAAGCGACTCAATGTGCCATGGTTCCCAGATGGTGGGAGTGAGATTCTGGGCGACGATCCCATCCTCTTCGCCCTTCCAGATTCCGGTCATCAGCAGGATGCGGGCCGCGACGCCAGCGCTGCGCAGCGCCAGGCCTTCCGCGGCATCGGTTACTCCCAGCCATTCGGCGCCCTCGGATTCGAGCGCCCGTGCGCACTCCACCGCGCCGTGGCCGTAACCATCGGCCTTGACCACCGCGCAGACGGTGACGCCTTGGCCGACATGCTTCTCGACCGCATGAAAATTCTTTCCCAGCGCGCCAAGAGAAACTTCCGCCCACGTCCTGCCGTCGAGAATCAGCGAGCGGCGGCTGGGCATTTGCGGCAAATCAGGACGCGGAGCGTTCACGTAGCCGATTATATCGAGCACACCGCGTCGCGCTGTTAACTGCAAATGTTAACTCTCCATGTTAATTGCCCGATAGCACGAAGTTCACGGTAATCTCCGTTTCGACTTCGATCGGCTCGTTGTTCAGCAGATATGGGCGGTAGCGCCATTGCCGAACCGCTTCCACCGCAGCCGTGGCCAGCATCGGGTGTCCGCGGACCACGACCAGGTTCTCGATCGTCCCCCTCTTGCTGATGATCGCCTGCAACTCGACTGGGCCCTGAACCCGCGCCTGACGCGCTAGGGGCGGATACGTGGGCTGCACGCGGTGGAGTAGGTTGGCCTCTGACAAGTGCGAGACCTTTAGCGGCTGCGTGAGCGCGGGTGGTGGCGGTGGAGCAATCTCAACCGAGGTGCCGATCGAGTTGAAAACGCCGCGTCCTCTCGTTCCGGTTCCTCCTTCTACGCCGAGGTTGCCGACATCCGGCGAAGACGCAACCGGTTGTTCGTTCAGATGCGCGATCGTCCCTGGAATCGTTGGAGCCCGCAGTAGAGGTTCTCCGCTCAAGTTCGACGAATGGCTCGCTTGCTGCCGGTGAACTGGCGGTGCAGGTGCCGACGGAGGAGCGAGAGTCGGCTCGTCGAACCAGCGCAGTTTGGGTGGTCCCTGAATCGTGAGAAACGGAATGGCGAGCAGCACGCTCAATCCGAGGGCTTGCATGACAAAGGAGGCCAGCGCAGCCCGTCCCCGGCGCGCAGACTCATCCCAGGTGCTTTCGAGTGTGTTGAACATATCGTGTTCCTCCAGAACGGGCTCGTTACCCCTACAGACACCTGCGGCTCGCGCTTTGATCCTGAGCGGCAAGGACAAGGACGGCGAAACACAAAAAAAAGACCGCGTTAGCACGCGGTCTTAGTAAATAGGTGGAACTGGAACTCCTCGAGCGGTGTCGCTACTTTTTCGGCGGAGTGCTTGTCGGCGCAGCGGCTTTGTTGGCCGCCGGTTTCGCGGGAACCTTGGCAGCAGCGCTTGCGGGCGCGGCCACGCCGGATTGCGCGTTGTAGGCTTCCACGATCGGCTGGGTGATGTCCATCGCCGGTCCGGCCACAATCACCGGTCCCCGCGGCCAAGGTTGAGAAGTGTCAAGCAAAAGACCATAACCGTTGTCGACGACATACTTCTGAAGCAGCGGCGCCAGTTTGGTCAGGATCTTATTTCCGATCTCGCCCTGCTGGCTCTGGAAATCTTCCTGCGCGTCCTGGGTCGCGCGATCGAAACTCTTCTGCTTGACTTCGATCTGCTTTACCAGCTTGTCGCGCGATTCCTCGTTCAACTTATCCTGCTGGGCATTGAGCTGCTTCTTGAGGCTGTCGATTTCGTCGGCCAAGCCCTTCAGTTCGTTCTGCTTGGGTTCAAATTTCTTAGTGAGCGCCTCGAAATCGCGGCGCCCTTCGTTGGAGGCGAAGATCGCCTGTTCGATGTTGATGGTGCCGACTTTGGTGGCGGTACTCTTGGCCGCCGCAGCAGTCGAGGGAGCGTCGGGCGTGGCAGCTGCGGATGTGCCAGCCGCCGGTTTGGTTTGGGCCAGAGCGAAGAGCGAGAGGCCGAATACTGCGGCAACGGTGACGCGCGCAAACTTCTTAATCATTGGATCTCTTTGAACTCCTTCGGATTTTTAGGAATGCTGGAAGCTTCCAGCCCGCTGGGCTTGACGAAGCTGACCGCAAGCCCGAGCCTATCAGTCATCAGACCTGAGACTTGGAACCGGCGCCGCGAGCGCACAAGGCGCGTACGCCGCCCGGTTCTGTTCACGCAGAAACCGCATGCGTGGTGATCAGGGTGTGGACGCTCTAGATTATACGGAGCGTACCGGAACAGCGTCAAACGGAACTCACGGGTCTGCTCAGTTTGATGCGGTTGAGTGGGCAGCCGTCAGTTGTCGGAGCGTGCGCGAAAACCGGTTTTCGGCTACTCCAGCTGAGGAAAACACCAAAGAATCGAGCCCCGGAGGGGCGGGCGAGCTTAGCCCAGCGCTTTAGCGCTGGGGACCGCCGCAAGAAACGATTCAAGTCCCGGAGGAGTCTGTGTCATAGCTGAGAATCCGGCGACTGCAAAAACGTTCTCTTCAGTTCTTTGCCGAACGATCAAGTCCGACGCGCTGGACTTATGCCCGCGCCCATCGGGTTAGGTTGTAGGCAATGGCGGCCAGCATCCACTCCGTCCCCACCGCCAGCAATCCGCGACGCCGGAAGCGCCGCAGGCCACGCTGTTCCTTCAGCACTCCGAACACCGGTTCCACCACCGCTTGCCGCCGCCGATACATCGTTCGTCCGTGTGCACTCCGCAGTTTCTCCCGCATGCGCAGATGTTCCGGATCGCGAATCGCCCGCCGTCCGATTCCGCCCGCCCGCTGCCCGGTGTTCATCTCCTGCGTCAGGTTGTTGTCGGGCACATAGGCATCGATGCCACGTTGCCGCAGATCGTGCAGCGCGCGCCCGCGGAAAAAACCCGAGTCCGCCGTCACCTTCTCCGGCCGCGCTCCACACTGGCGCTCCACCTCCTCCACCATCGGCACCCACGAAGCGTTGTCGGTGGCGTTCTGCGTCACCCGCGTACCCACGATGAAATGATCGTCACTCACCGCGATCTCCGCCGTGTAGCCCAACACCCAGCCCTCCCGCGAGCGCAGAAACCGCGCCTCCGGGTCGGTCGCCGAGAGCTGCCGCTGTCCCGACTTCCGCAACCGCTCCAGCCGTCGCGGTGCCTCCCGCAGTTGCTCCTCCAGCGCCTCCTGTTCCCGCTTCGCCAACACTACCCCACCGCCTTCGTCCGGGTCCGGCGCACTCGCCTTACGTTGAAACTCCCGCACCCGCAGTCGCAACTTCGCGCGCACCCGCCGCAGTTGCGTCTCCGTCTCCATGCGATACCGCGATGCCGACGCCTGCACCCGCGTCGAATCAATCGCCACGTGCCCCAACTTCACCATCCCCGCTCGCCGCGCCTGCTCCAACACCTGCGTGAACACGTCGTTGATCGCTCCCCGGTGCCGCCGCAGAAACTCACTCAGCGTCTTGTGGTCCGGCCCCAGCCCTCCCGCCAAATAGCGGAACGCCAGGTCCTCCCGAATCCGCTGCTCCAGTCGCCGCGTCGACGTCACCCCTAAGCAGAACGCGTACAGCCATACTTTCAGCATCATCCGCGGTGGATACGCCAGCCGTCCCTCGCTCGCGTACGCCCGTTCGAACTCACCCATCGCCAGCGCCTCGATCACTCGGTGCACATGAAAGCACAGATGATCCGCTCCCAATACGTCTCTCACATTCGGGGGCAACAACATCGCCTGGTCCGGCTCATATCCATGAAATCGCGACATCCCTTCTTGTCGCTCATCTTTCCTGTGGAATACAAGCACTAGCTATGACACAGACTCCGGAGGGAC
>JBGPFV010000199.1:0-5461 GCA_041483535.1 Terriglobia bacterium
GCCCATGACCGCCGATCCGTCGCACGGCACGGGGCGCCGCGACAAGGTGGCTCCCATGGCGCGCGCTTCCATTGCCGCGGGCGCCGATGCCATGCTCATCGAGGTTCATCACCAGCCGGATAAGGCGCTCTCCGACGGCGCACAGTCGCTTTACCCGGATCAGTTTGCGGAGTTGATGGACCAGCTTCGCATGATCGCGCCGGCGGTGGGACGCGAGATCGCGTAAACTTCTTGCGCGTTAGGAATTGTCATCCTGAGCGAAGCGAAGGACCTGCTGTCTCACGCACCAACAAGAAAGCAGGTCCTTCGCTTCGCTCAGGATGACAACTTATTTTCATTTCCATGCCCTTCAAACAAGTCACCATCATCGGAACCGGCTTGATCGGAGGCTCACTGGGCCTGGCGCTGAAGAAGCGCCGGCTCGCCGGACGGATTGTTGGGTGCGATCGCGCTCCCGCTTTGAAGCGAGCCCAGACCTGCGGCGCCATCGAAGCGGGGAGCACCAATCCCGCCGAGGCGGTGCGCGGCAGCGATCTGGTGGTGCTGGCGACTCCGGTCATCCCGATCCTCGATCTGATCGGGCGGCTCGGTCCAGTGCTGCCCGCCAGAACTCTGGTCACCGACGTTGGCAGCACGAAGGCAGCGATTGTGGAACGCGCCGCGAAATCGTTCGGACGCCACGCCGGTAACAGATTCCTGGCCGGGCATCCCATGGCGGGCAAGGAACACGCCGGCGTGGAGTTTGCCGACGCCGACCTTTTCGAAGGCGCCGCCTGGCTGTTCACGCCGCTTCCCGGACAAAACGTTCACGCCGGGCTCTGCGGAGAATTCATCCACTGCGCGGAAAAGATGGGCGCCAAAATCGCGGTCGTCGATCCGGCCGATCATGATCGCTTCTGCGCCTGGATCAGCCATCTGCCGCAGATGATTTCCACCGCGCTGGCGGCCACGCTGGTCGACGAATTCGGCCTCGACGCGCCCGTGCTCGACATCGGCGGACGCGCTCTGCGCGAGATGACGCGCATCTCCGGCAGTCCCTATTCGATGTGGCGCGACATCGCGATTACGAACAAGAAGAATCTTTCCGACGCGCTGCACAAGTTGGAGCAACGTCTGGCGCACATCCGCGAAAATCTGGACTCGCGCGAACTGGCAGCGGAATTCGAACGCGCGCACCAGTTGCGCAAAGGCAAGCCACCGCTTCCCCCTAAGCCGTCGCGATCGCAGCGCTAAACATCGCCACCGGGGCACAGAGAATCGGCCTCTGGTTCTTCTCGTCCAGTTGGCACCAGATTGCCCCGCGAAGCTGCGGGTAAGTACTAACGTGAAGACAATGCAGGTGGAGCAGTTCTCAGTTCTCAGTAAGTGCTCGTTAGCGGGATACCAACTCCCTTTCAAATTCTGGATAGACGGAACGGAGCACTAAGCAAGCGCGCGGGAAGCATCACTACGGCCCAGACCAGGGCAAGCGCTCCGTGGACGGCGATCCCTACCAACCGGAAGGGCAACAACAGCAGCCACACGATCGGATAGAGGATCAGCGCCAGCAATGCCACGGGCCAGCACAAGATGAACAGAAAGCACCAGAGCAGAAAGGCGATCATGAGGACACCTCCTCCTGAATATGATACGCAGGCGGAGGGGAAAAAGTTCGGTTGCTCACCAGAGGGGCACGGGCGAACACCGGGGAGAGCTCACTCGCGAAAAATGTTCCCGGTGACTCTCGGTGTCCTTGGTGGTTAATGGTTCAGGTATTTCTGCAGAAATTGCAGGCTTCTCAGACCTGCGTCGCGCCAGACTGTTTCGTCCTCGAAGCCGTGGCCGACGCCGGGGTAGATTTTGATTTCGTAGGGGATGCCTTTCTTCTCCAGCAATTTTTGCAGTTGGTAGGCTTCTTCGACGGGGATGGTCTGATCGGCGTCGCCGTGCAGGATTAACACGGGGCAGAGGCGTCTCATGAAGAGGTTCATTTCTTTGGGCATGCCTCCGAAGAACTCGACGACGGCTTTCACGCGAGGGTCAATGGCGGAGTTGGCGAGCGAGAGGTAGGCTCCGAGTGAGAAGCCGAGCAGAGCGATGTGCTCGCGGTCGACGGGCGGCTGGGTTTCGACGAAGCTGATTGCATCCCAGAGTGTTTTCATCCAGAGCGGGAAATTACGCAGGATGGTCGGCTTGTCGGCGGATTCGATGCCGGTGCGGTCGAAATAATGCAGTAGGTAAACCGCGAACCCGTGGGCGGCGAGCGCGCTGGCGTATTGCTCCATGCCGGAGACGTTGCCTCCGGCTCCGTGGAGCGCGACTACGGCGGGGAGTGGGCCGTCGGGGGTCTCGGGCAGGTAGACGTCGAGGCGTATGGGTTTGCCGCCGCTCTGGCAAACAACCGGGGATCGCGTGATTGGCGGCATCAGAAAGTTTGGATCGGCGTTCGACGATTTGGTTGTGCCCGCGGAGACGCGGCAAGCCGCGTCTCTACGGCTGGGTTGCTAACTGGCGCAGAGACTGCTCATACGGTGCGCGCGCGATGCCGCGTTCGGTGATGATGGCGGCTATGTAGTTTGCGGGCGTCACGTCGAAGGCGGGGTTCTCGATCTGGACTCCATCGGGAACCATCTGCTTGCCGGCGATGTGCGTGACTTCTCTTGGGTTGCGCTGCTCGATGGGAATTTTGCTGCCGTCGGGGGTGGCGAGATCGACGGTGGAAATCGGCGCGGCTACGTAGAAGGGGATGCCGTGCTCTTTGGCCAGGACCGCTACGGTGTAGGTGCCGATCTTGTTGGCCACGTCTCCATTGGCGGCGATGCGGTCGGCGCCGACTACGACGGCTCCGATTTTGCCTTGCTTCATCATGGCTCCGGCCATGTTGTCGGAGATCACGGTGGTGGGGATGCCGTCTTTCATCAGCTCCCAGGCGGTGAGGCGCGAGCCTTGCAAAAAGGGACGCGTCTCGTCGGCGTAGACGTGAATTTTCTTGCCTGCTTCCACGGCAGCGCGGATGACTCCTAGCGCGGTACCGTAGCCGGCGGTGGCTAGAGCTCCGGCATTGCAGTGGGTTAGCACACCTCCGCTTGAGGGCATCAGTGTGGCGCCGTGGCGGCCCATGGCCTGATTGGCGGCGATGTCTTCGGCGTGCATGCGCTGGGATTCTTCGATGAGCTCCTGCTTGATTTGCGGGATGGGGCGAACGCGGATGCGCTCGAATTTCTCCGTCATACGGCCGATCGCCCAGAACAGGTTGACGGCGGTGGGACGCGTCTGGCGGATGGTTTCGCAGATCTCGTCGAAATCTTTTTTCAGATCGGCGCCGTTCTCCGCTTTGGAATTCTTTACGCCGAGGGCGATGCCCATGGCGGCGGCAACGCCGATGGCGGGCGCTCCGCGGACTACCATGTTGCGGATGACGTCGGCGACCTGCTGGTGCGTGGTGCAGGTTACGTACACTTCTTCAGTGGGCAGCTTCGTCTGGTCGATGAAGACCACGCCGGATTTGGTCCATTCGAGAGTTTGGATCATTCAGTTCTAGTTTCCAGTTCTCAGTTCTCAGTTCTCAGAAAAACCTTCCCGTGCCGGAACACTGAGAACTGAGAACTGGGAACTGAGAACTCCTGTGGTTAAGGGCTAACTGCTAAGTGCTCTTTCCGCACATCGGTTGCAGCAAAAATCGAGACAAACTTAGCGGGCGCGGCGGCTTTTTCTACACTGGGACGGCCGTGGGCATCCTGGCGCTCGACCAGACACATCACTCCTGCCACTTCGAAGCCGAATTCGCGGGCGGCTTGGATGGCTTGCACGGTGGAGGAGCCGGTGGTGCACACATCGTCCACAATCACCACGCGGGCGCCCTTTTCGCGGAAGCCTTCAATGCGCTGGGCGGTGCCGTGCTGCTTCTCGGCCTTACGCACGAGGAAGCCGTGCAGAGTGCCGCTGATGACGGCGACAGCGACGACGATGGGGTCGGCGCCCATGGTGAGTCCGCCGATGGCGTCGGCGTGCCAGCCTTGGCTCCGCATTTCATCGAGGAAGACTTGGCCGGTCAGCTGCGCGCCTCGGGCGTCGAGCGTGGTGGTGCGGCAGTCGATGTAGTAGTCGCTGGTGCCGCCGGAGGATAGTTTGAACTCTCCGAGGCGGAAGGATTTTTGCGCCAGAAGTTTCAATAATTCTTGTCGTGCAGTTGACATGAATTTCTACGATAGCAGAAAAGCAGTTCTCGGTTGTCGGTTGTCGGTTGTCGGTATTCCCGCGTTTTGCCTTTACTGAGAACTGACAACTGAGAACTGAGAACTTCATTGATTGAGTTTTTCCAGATGGCGAAATCCGTCGGTGGCGGCGAACATTGCGACCGCGATGGTTGCGTTGTATGCCATGTGGATGAGAACACCGGCGGCTACGGAATTGGTTCGGGCTCGCACCATCGTCAAGATCATGCCAACCAGGAAAATCACGAGTACCGGGCCCCAGGAGAACATCAGTTGCGCTCCATGCAGCAGGGCGAAGCCGAGCGCGGTCAGGAAAACGGCGATCGGCAGGCCGAGGCGACGCGCCAGCACTGGATACAGGAAACCGCGGAAGAAAAGTTCTTCCATCAGAGGCGCAAGCGTAACACTGAGTATGCCTAGCGCCCAGGCTTCGGCGGGCGTTTTGAAAAAGCTGTCGATGGGCAGCTCTTTCGGCATGGGCAACAGATGGGCGAGTCCTTGCAAGGCGAGCGAAAGCGCGAAGCCCACGAACACGTAAATGGCGATGTTGGAAGGCCAGTTCCAGTGGATGGCGGCGAGAAAATCGGGACGGCGGCGCTCGCGCGTAACCAGGACATACATGTAGGCGAGGATCAGAAGATACGCCAGGGACTGTCCGGCGACGATGACTAACGGGACGCGCGCGATTTCGCCGAAACCACGATGGGGGTACACCCAAACGCGGGCGATGAGCAGCACGGTAAAGATACCGGCGAAGAGCGCCACGAGGGTGAGGAAGACGAGGCGGAGGACATCCCAACCGGTCCAGGCTGGATCGGGCGGCGCAGCGGGAAGACCGTCGGCAGGGTGATTGTCGGCCAAAGTGAATCCAGAGTTACCATGGCCACCGGCGACTGCCGAGCTGCGCTCGGCTTGGACGGGCGAGGGCGCCCGTCCCCACACGGGCACGGCATCGGCGGGCTTTCTACCTTGCGTTGGATTCTCGGGCAGATCGTCGGGAGGAAAGGTCACGCGAGGTCCCCTGTGCCGGTGGTTGCGAGCACGCTTTTTGATGAGCCATTCTTTGCCGACCCATTTTTTGTCGACCCGTTGAAATATGCGGTTAGTGCCTGGCCGGTGTAGGACTTCTTCACACGGGCGACTTGTTCGGGCGTGCCCTGAGCTACGATGCGGCCGCCTTCTTCTCCGCCTTCGGGACCGAGATCGAGGATCCAGTCGGCGTTGCGGATTTCGTCGAGATGGTGCTCGATGATGATGACCGTGGTGCC
>JBGPFV010000200.1:0-5440 GCA_041483535.1 Terriglobia bacterium
CGTGTCGCGGAATCAGCACTTCTTCTCGGCCCGAGGCACCTCGGGGACGGCGTCGCGATCATTCGGGCGAGGGCAATCGCAGATGTCGAATGGCAACCGGCAGGTTGGCAGGTCCACTGGAAACGGCCGCGAAGTTGCGAGGCCCGGAAACGGCAACTCGAATATGAGATCGAACGCCAGTTCTAACACCGGGTTTCGACGCTTCCGCCCGTCCGAACCAAATGGCGGTGCGCAATCACGCTCCACCGGTCCGAGGAACAATTCTCCGGCACGTCCGGAAACGCGAGGCAACTCGAATTGGGGTTCGGCACCCCGCCCCGGCAACTCGGCGGGCTCGATGTCCGCTCGCGGGAGCAACAACGCTAACGGTGGCGGATGGCAGAGATTTTCGACAATGCCCCCGCGCTCATCTTCTGAATCAACCCGCGGTGAGCCAGCTTCACGCCCATCCATGGGTGGCGCAGTGAACCGCGGTTCGTACGCATCGCCGCGTAGTTCGGGACCAGCAAGCCGCAGCTACAGTCCAGAGGGCCGTGGCTACAGCGGATACTCTCGGCCTTCACTGAATATGAGGCAGCCCATTGTCACTCCGCGCTCTTACGGCCGTCCTTCTTACGACGGCAATCGCGGCGGCTACAGTGGCGGCGGACGCGCGGCTCCGAGTTACGGTGGCGCCGGACGCCCGAGTTACGGTGGTGGCGGACGTTCCGCTCCCAGTGGCGGTGGTGGTGGCCATTCGGCGCCGAGTGGCGGATCGCACGGTGGCGGATCGTCACACGGTAACGGCGGTGGCGGCAGACATGGAAGGTAACACTACGCTGGATTCTTTCCCAGCGTAGCAACGTAGCCTGGCAACATAGCACCACTCACCCCAGCAGTGAGACGCGCAACCACGCGTCCCACTGCTTTTTTGCGGAAGTTGGGGTGGTAACGGGCGTTCCCGCCCCTCATTCTGAACTCGAACGCGAGGTCATTTGCCGCCATGCAACTGCTGCGCGAGGTAGTTGGCAATACCCATTTCCTTGATGGAATGAAGTTGAGATTCCAAAAAGTCAGCGTGCCGCTCTTCGTCCTTTATCATGTGCTCGAATAAGGCCCTGGAGCCTTCGTCTCCCGCCACCACGCAAGTCTTCAAGGCTCCGTTGTACTGGCGGACGGCATCCAGTTCATCTTTGAGGTTAATCTCCATTTGCTGCTGCACCTTGGTGCCCAGCTGAGGCTTCAATCCGACATCGACCGCGGGAGTCGAGTCCAGGAAGATAATCCGCTCGATCAGCCCTTCCGCGTGCCGCATCTCCTCAATGGCCCGCACTTTCGTGAGCTCTCCCAGCCGTTTGTAGCCCCAGTTCTGGCACATCTCCGACTGCGTCATGTACTGCACAATCGCCGTTAATTCACAACATAAAGCCAAGTTCAACTGCGCAATGACCTTCTCGTCGCCGTGCATGTTTTAAGCCTCCGTCGTTTACCATTTTGCGATCTGGATGCCCCAAAAGGCTGTGATGCACGGCACATAGGCGTGGCTGGGCCGACGCCGCTGCGTTAGGGAGATCCAGAAGGATCGCTTGCGCTCTCGCAATCCAGATTCTGAGCGGCCTGACCCGCGCGGGCGAACCTCTAGGCACCCTTCGCGGCGTAGCAGGTTGCGCAGATCGGATCGCCGGTCTCGGGGATGATGAGAATTGCTGGGCGATCCACCCCGGGTATTTCCGGCACTCTGGTGTTGGTCTCAAGCGCCGCCAGCCGACTCTCGTACCAGTCGTCCCGGGTTAACCCCGCACCACACGAACTGCACGTCTTGCCTTCGTAGCGGGCGCCGAAACCGTTCAGGTCCTCGGCGGAAAATTGCACCTGTGGCAGGCAAGGTTGGCTACAGCTCTGCAGCTCCGGCCAGCGTGAACAGGATTCCATGTGGAGCGCGGGATCCAGTCCCACCTCGGCCGGCAGTTTCACTGTGGGACAGATGACGACCGTGGTTTTGTCCCGGCGATGAAGAATTCCGCGAGCACTCAAGCTGAGAAATCCCAAGAACGCAGCCATCCCGGCCGTGTACGGCCTCAGATACTTAGCAGGATTCAGGTGGTGCCTCCTGGTGGCGAATGGGCTGGATCTTTCGCTCATCTTTTGTACCTGCCAGACGGCACAAGACTCTGTGACATACATCACTAACCCGTGTGACGCTCGCTCTGAAATGTAGCTCCGGGCGGGTGATCTGTGGCCTGGGCAAACGGATTTTGGAAGAGTACGCCGGTTAAGGCCACGAAAGCTGAGAAGCGGTCCGTCCTCTGTGCCCGCGGTTACCCTTGCGGAACGACCGGCAGTTGTGCAGCCTCCCACGCAGCGAAGCCGCCGGCCATCTCGATCAGATGCGTCAACCCATATTGATGCAGGATGCTGGCGGCGATCGAAGAGCGATAGCCGCCCGCGCAATGGACGGCGATGCGGCGGTCGCGGGGGATTTCGGCGATGCGCTCCTGCAAATGGTTGAGCGGAACATTCACGCTGCCGTCAATATGCCTGGTCGCCCACTCGCGCGGATTTCTGACATCCAGCACCAGCGGCGGATCCGCGCTCGCCAGCTCCTCGGCCACCATCGGGGCGCTGATGCGGTCGGTCGGCCAGACTAAGTCCGGTCGTCCGGCAAGCGCTTCCATGCCTCGGTGCAGGTATCCTTTGACGTGATCGAAACCGATACGGCCCAGCCGTAAGGCGGCTTCCTGTTCGCGTCCCGGCTCGGCGACGATCACGATGGGCTTGGCGCGATCCAGTACCGTGCCCGCCCAAGTGGCGTATTGCCCACCGAGTCCGATGTTGATGCTGCCGGCCAGGTGACCCTTGGCATACTCGGAGGCTTCACGGACGTCGAGGATCTGAGCGCCCGCGTCTCCCATTCGCAGGACCTCGTCAAGATCGATGGGATGGAGAGCCTGTTCCAGACTCTTGTCGAGCGTGGCGCGCTCGCGAGTATTGAGGATGGCATCGTAGGTGAAATAAGGCGGAGCGTCGGGCTGGTCGGCCGTGACCAGACGAATGAACTCCTCCTTCGACATGGGCTGCAGGGCGTAATTCAAACGCCGTTGATCGCCGAGGGAAGAGACCGTATCGGAGGAAAGCTGCTTCCCACAGAGGGAGCCGGCGCCATGGGCCGGATAGACGAGCAGCTCATCCGGAAGCGGCAAGAGCTGGTTGTGCAGCGAGTCGTAGAGATGGGAGCCGAGGTCGTGGGCTGTCCACCCGATCGAAGCTCGCAGGTCGGGGCGGCCGACGTCACCGATGAACAGAGTGTCGCCGGTCAAGACGGCGTAGGGTTTGGCGGAGTCCTTCTTGAGATCGAAGGCCAGGATCGAGATGGACTCGATGGTGTGGCCGGGGGTTTCGAGGACTTCGAGGCGCAGTCCCGGGAAGTCGAGCGTATCGCCGTTCTTCATCGCCACGAAGGGGTATTCCGCCTGGGCGCGAGAGCCGAGATGGATGGTCGCGCCGCAACGGTCGCGCAGTTCCAGATGGCCGGCGACGAAGTCGGCGTGGAAGTGGGTGAGAAAGACGTGGCGGATCTGAAGGCCAAATTTCTCGGCGTCGGCCAGGTATTGCTCAATATCGCGTTGGGGGTCGACGATGATGGCGGTCGAACTGGCCTCGTCTCCAAGAAGATAGGAGGCGTGCGCCAGGCAGCCCAAGTAATACTGTTTCAGAATCATAGATTCGTCCACGATCCCGCATGAGCCGATTATCGAAATCCGCGCGGCTACCGGCGACGGGAAGTTACTTGGGTTGGGCGACGACGCGGAGGTAGGGTTTCAGCGTTTTCCAGCCGCCCGGATACTTCTGCTTCGCTTCCTCGTCCGACACGCCGGGAACGATGATGACGTCCTCGCCCTTCTTCCAATTCACCGGCGTCGCCACCTTGTGTTTGGCGGTTAGCTGCATCGAATCCAGAACCCGAAGAATCTCATCGAAGTTGCGCCCCGTGGTCATCGGATACGCCAGCATCAGCTTGATCCTCTTATCGGGACCGATGATGAAGACGGTGCGCACCGTGGCATTGGTGGCGGCCGTGCGGCCTTCGGACGTATCGCCGGCGTCGGCCGGAAGCATGTTGTAAAGTTTGGCTACGTGAAGAGAAGGGTCGCCGATCATCGGATAGGTAACCCTGTAGCCCTGAGTTTCTTCGATGTCCGCGGCCCACTTGCCATGACTGCTCACGGGATCCACGCTCAGGCCGATGACCTTACAGTTGCGTGCGGCGAAGGCAGGTTCGAGTTTCGCCATATACCCTAGTTCGGTTGTACAAACCGGAGTAAAGTCTTTCGGATGCGAAAACAGGATCGCCCACCCATCGCCAATCCATTTGTGAAAGTCAATCTCGCCTTGCGTGGTTTGAGCGGTAAAATTTGGTGCTTCGTCGTTGATGCGTAGGGACATCTTCGTTCGCCTCCTGGGCCGCCGGCGGATTCAGTCCGGCATGAGCGGGCACCGATGAATTGTAGGCCAACGTCCCGCGCTGGTGTCAAGCGGGACCCCGCCCAGCGATGAGAACGCTTTTCACAAACCTTCTCAGACCTGTTAAATTGAGAAAACTTCAGTAAAGTAATTCCCGCGTTTTGGAGGGGTGACAGATGTTCTGCGTTCCGGCGCGCGAGATGCTGGCCGATATGCTGCTCGAACTCAACCAGCCGGAGCAAGCCTTAGCGGAGTATGAGAAGTCCATGAAGATTGATCCCAACCGTTTCAACGGTCTCGCCGGCGCCGCACGCGCCGCCGAACTGGCTCATCAACCGGTAAAGGCAAATTCTTACTACGCGCAACTGTTGAAGAACTGCGACGACGCAAAGCACTCGGACCGCCCGGAATTGGGCCGCGCCAAGATAGTACTGGCCAAAGACGGGCAATAGGGCCTGGAAGTGGATTGGTTCCGCTCCAGGGGACCCAGCTACCACGCGATTCGTGAATGCGGTCAATTACAATACATCCATTGCGCCCTGAGTTGCACTCTTAGACACAGGAGGAAGGTACGGACGAAGGTACGGACGACGGAGCTTGCGTAGTGCTCGTTAGGTTGGAGCATCCCTGCGGGATCTGTTGCGTCACAGTCAGTGCACTTTGATCTCAACCCTTATGCGCTCAAGGTACTCTCGGTTGTTGGCACCGGCCGTGATGCTCTTCCTGCTGGTGGGGACCGGCAGCGGGCAGAATACGACGCGCATCACGCTTGATCAGGCCATTGATCTGGCGCTGGCTCACAACCATTCGCTGCAAGCGACGCGAACCCTGATTCTCCAGAATCAAGCCCAGGAAACCACCGCCAACCTGCGCCCCAACCCGACTTTAGGGGTGGATACGCAGTTCGTTCCCTTTTTCAGTCCGCAAAACTTTTCTGGGGACAACCTGAACAACGTTCAACAGTTCGATATTGGCGTCGGATACCTCTTCGAACGCGGTC
>JBGPFV010000201.1:0-5433 GCA_041483535.1 Terriglobia bacterium
ACTCTGCAACAACTAGGCGGATTACTGCTCGGAGCGGTGCCGACGGTTCTCCTTCTCGGGACGCTTTACATCCTCTACACTTTTCTGGTGCATCGGCCGCTCAGCGCCGTACTCGCCGAACGGCGCAACCGGACTCAGGGGGCCATGGAAAAAGCGCGCGCCGATATCGCCGCGGCCGAGGCCCGCACCGCCGATTACGAACAACGCCTGCGCGAAGCCCGCCAGAAGGTTTTCAAGAACCAGGAAGGCCGCCGCCAACTGGCCACGCAGTCCAGGAGCCAAGCGGTGAATCAAGCCCGCGCCCGCGCCCAGGAACAAGTCAAGCAGGCGCGCGCCGGCATGGAAGCGGATATGCAGCAAGCCATGTCGAAGCTGCAAGCGGACGCGGCCCGGCTGGCCAACGACATCGTGCGCACCGTGCTGCGCCCCGTGGCATCGCCGAGTCAGGCGGGTGGCCAATGAAGATGCCTTGTTTTGGCCTCGTATCGGGGCATCGCTTTCGCGACGCCGTAAACCCACGGTTAACCGCCCCTTTAAGGGCTGGCCTGCTGCGGATTGCGGGACTCCTCCGCCCGTTGCTGGTGTTTGCGTTGTTGGTCTTCGTGTCGCTGCTTACTGCGCAATTCGCCAACCCGCAGGAACAACCTGCCGCGCAGCCTTCCACCCAGTCTGCACAACCAACATCGGCAGAACCCGCAAAGAAAGAAGATAAGCAAGCCGCCTCCGAAAGGAAGAGCATCGGTGGACAACTGGCCGAGGAGACCCGAGAAGCTACTGGAGCGGAAGAGGAAGAACACGCAGACCTCAAGCATGCAGCCCCCATCCGTTGGCTGGCCCGTAAAACGGGTCTGAGCTCGCATGGGGCGCATCTTGTGCTGATCTCGGTGAACTTCGCCATCATTGTCGCCATCGTGTTCTGGGCGGTGCGCAAATTCGTGCCCGGCATGTTGCGCAACCGAAGCGCGTCCATTCAGCGGGCCTTGGAAGAAGCGCGCGCCGCCAGCCAGGACGCGAATCGCCGTTTAGCGGAGATCGAGAATCGTTTGCGGCAGTTGGATGTGGAAATCGGCCACATGCAAGCCGCCGCCGAGAAAGAAGGCGACGCCGAGGAAGTTCGCATTCAGCAAGCTGCGGAAGAAGATATGCGCAAGGTCGTGCTCGCCGCCGAGCAGGAAATCGCGGCCGCCGCCAAACAAGCCCGGCGCGAATTGACCACCCACACCGCCGGTTTGGCCATCGCCCTTGCCCGGAAGCAGATCAACGTCGATTCCAATACCGACCAGGTCCTGGTGCGGATCTTCGCCGCGAAGCTGGCTGCGCCCGCCTCGCATAAACCTGCCTCGCATAAAGAGGATGACGGCGGAAAGGATGGCCGCTAGCCATGGCTTCCGTCGTCGGCACCTACGCCCGCGCCTTCGCCGATGTGGTCATGACGGCCAGAAACCAGCTCGATCCCGCGCGCGCCCTCGGGGAATTGCACAGCGTCGATGCCCTGCTGAAGGAAAGCGATCAACTGCGCCGCGTGCTGGAAAACCCTTCCATTCCCGGAGACCGCAAGCGCGCCGTACTGGACGCCATCACCGCGCGCCTGGGCACTACACGACAGGTGAGGAATTTTGTTGCGGTACTCACCGATAACCGAAGGCTGCCGCTGTTCAGCGAAATCCTGAAACAGGTGGAACAGGAATTGAACGACCGTCAGGGCTTCGCGGAAGCGCAAGTCAGCACGGCGCGCCCGCTGGGCGACTCCGAGAAGCAAATGCTGGAAGTCGAGATCGCAAGAATGACCGGCAAGAAGGTCCGGGCAAGATACGAACAAGATGCCTCGCTACTAGGCGGGGCGGTTGTGCAGGTAGGCAGCACCATCTACGACGGTTCCGTAAAAGGGCAGTTGGAAAAGATTCGGGAGCGGTTGGTGGAAGGGTAGCCGTTAGCTCTTAGCTATTGGCTTGAACCGGAAGGAATTAGCGGTAGAGACGGGGCTTGCCCCGTCTCCGCTGCCGGAGACGCGGCAAGCCGCGTCTCTACAACAGAAGAGCTAAGAGCTAAAGGCTAGAAGCTAAGAGCTGATTCTATGGCACAAATCAAAGCAGACGAAATTACGCAATTAATTCGCGAGCAAATCGAGAACTACGAATCGAAGATCGCGGTCGACGAAGTGGGCACCATCATCACCCTCGGGGACGGCATCGCCCGGGTCTACGGCCTCGACAAGGTCATGGCCGGAGAGTTACTCAGTTTCCCGCATGGGGTCGCCGGCATCGCCATGAACCTCGAAGAAGATCAGGTCGGCGTGGTCATCCTCGGCGAATACACCGAGATCAAGGAAGGCGACGAAGTCAAGCGCACCGGCCGCATCATGAGCGTACCGGTCGGCGATGCCCTGATTGGGCGCGTGGTCAACTCGCTGGGGCAGCCGATTGACGACAAGGGTCCGATTGCGACCGACAAATTCATCCCGCTGGAGCGCCTGGCTCCCGGCGTGATTGCCCGCCAGCCGGTGCGTGAGCCCATGGCCACCGGACTCAAGGCCATCGACTCCATGATCCCCATCGGCCGGGGACAGCGCGAACTGATCATTGGCGACCGCCAGACCGGCAAAACCGCGGTTGCCCTCGACACCATCATCAACAGCAAGGGCAACGACCTGATCTGCATCTATAACGCCATCGGCCAGAAGCGCTCGTCGATTGCGCAGGTGGTCAAGATTCTCGAAGATGCCGGCGCCATGGAGTACACCATTGTGGTGGCGGCTTCGGCTTCCGAACCCGCTCCCATGCAGTACATCTCTCCGTACGCGGCATGCGCCATGGGCGAGTTTTTCCGCGATGCGGGACGCCATGCGCTGTGTATCTACGACGATCTTTCCAAGCACGCCGCTTCTTATCGCGAGATATCGCTTTTGCTCCGCCGTCCCCCCGGGCGCGAAGCCTATCCCGGAGACGTTTTCTATCTTCACTCGCGTTTGCTGGAACGCGCCGCCAAGCTCAGCGACAAGAACGGTGGAGGATCGCTCACCGCGCTCCCCGTCATCGAAACTCAGGCGGGCGACGTTTCCGCTTATATTCCGACCAACGTGATTTCGATTACCGATGGCCAGATTTATCTGGAAACCGACCTCTTCAACCAGGGCGTACGTCCCGCAGTGAACGTAGGACTTTCCGTAAGCCGCGTCGGCGGCAGCGCCCAGATCAAGGCCATGCGCCAGGTAGCGGGAACGCTGAAGCTGGAACTGGCCCAGTACCGCGAGCTCGCGGCCTTCGCCCAGTTCGGCAGCGATCTCGACAAGGCCACCCAACAGCAACTCAATCGCGGGAAACGGTTGGTGGAGCTACTGAAGCAGAACCAGTTTTCGCCGCTCTCGTTCGCGAAACAAATTCTAATCATCTTCGCCGGCACCAGCGGCGCGCTCGACGACATGCCGGTAGAGCAGGTGCGCGATTTCGAGAAAGATCTGTACAAGTACGTGGAAACCACGAGTCCGGGCTTACTGAACACGATCATGGAAAAGAAAATTCTGGACGACAATCTGAAAGCGGAGATGTCCAGAGTGATCAAAGAAGCAAAACAGCAGTTTGTGGACTCAAGACAAGCAGTAGCGAAATAGTTTTTGTAGAGACGCGGCTTGCCGCGTCTCCTGCGTGGGGAGATCGAGACGCGGCAAGCCGCGTCTCTACATAGAATGGCAAACGTTCTCGACATCCGGCGCCGGATCCGCAGCGTGGTCAACACGCGGCAGATCACCAAGGCGATGAAGACCGTCTCGGCGGCGAAGTTGCGGCGGGCGCAAGAGGGCGCGTTGGCCGCGCGTCCCTATTCGCAGATGCTCACCAATGTTCTGAAATCACTGGTGTCGCGAGCCGATATCTACGATCCGGCTACCGGACTGCCGCGCCATCCGCTGCTCGCCGAACGCCCGGAAAACAACGTCCTGCTCATCGTCGTCACTGGAGACAAGGGCCTTGCCGGGGCCTTCAACACCAATATCCTGAAAATGGTTTCTAGATTCATCGAGTCCAAGCCGGAGCAGAATATCGATGTCGAATGCATCGGACGGAAGGGCCGCGACTTCATGCGGCGGCGCTACCCGATGGCGCCGCAGAAAGCACCTTCCGCGGAGGGAGCGACCAACGTTTTCGGCGGTGGAGAGACGGGCGTCTCGCTCGTCCCGTCAGGCACGGAAGCTGCTGCAGCGCGCGCCGGTCGCGTGCAGATCACGGGAGAATATGTCGGGGTCCTGGGCAAGGTGGAACACAATTTCGCGGCCACACTCAGCGAAAGCGTGATTGCCCGGTACTGCCGCGGCGAGATTGACGGCGTCTACATTCTATTCAACGAATTCAAGTCGGTGATTGCGCAACGGCTGGTCGCCGAGCGCCTGCTGCCGATCAAGGAGATCGGTGAAGTCGACGTCCGCATGGCGGAAGAGGCTTCGGAAGAGGAACGCAAGCAGCGAGTCGAAGCGGCGAAGACGGCCCACGTCGGGCTGCGTCCGATCGACACCAGCGCGGTCGATGAGGCCGCCGCCAAATTCGGGGCATCGCCCGTCGATTACATCTACGAGCAGCGGCCCGAGCAACTTTTCGAAGGCATTTTGCCGAAGTACGTCGGCATCCAGATTTTTCATGCGCTGTTGGAGTCGGTAGCCGCGGAGCACGCCGCCCGCATGACGGCCATGGATGCGGCCACCAACAATGCCAGCGATATGATCGATTCGCTCACGCTGGTGATGAATCGGGCGCGCCAGGCGAAGATCACGAAAGAAATTATCGAAATCGTAAGTGGAGCGGCAGCGCAGTAGGTTCGTATCAGGGCATCGCTTTAGCGATGCCGCACGCTCTTCGAAACCAGACGCCCCTTTAGGGGCTGGTAGCGATTAAGGTTGAGACCTTATTTATGTCAGAAAATATCGGACACGTAATTCAAATCGCAGGCCCCGCCGTGGACGTGCAGTTCACCGAAGCGGCGATGCCTCCCATTTATCAAGCGCTTCGCGTGGTCAGCGACGGTTTCACCGTGCCTTCGCCCATCAACGTTATTCTCGAAGTGCAGCAGCATCTCGGCGAAGGCCGGGTACGCTGCGTCGCCATGGAAGCCACCGACGGCATGGTGCGCGGCATGAAGGCCATCGATCAGGGTGGACCGATTTCCGCACCGGTCGGCCGCGGGACGCTGGGCCGCGTGATGAACGTGATCGGGGAACCGGTCGACAATCTGGGTCCGATTGAGTTCAAAAAGAGAATGCCCATTCACCGCCTGGCGCCCGCGTTCGATGAACAGGCGACGACCGCGGAGATGTTCGAGACCGGCGTGAAAGTTGTGGACCTGATCCAGCCCTTCCTGAAAGGCGGCAAAATCGGCCTGTTCGGCGGAGCCGGCGTCGGCAAGACGGTTGTCATCATGGAGCTGATCAACAACGTGGCCAAGCAGCAC
>JBGPFV010000202.1:0-5432 GCA_041483535.1 Terriglobia bacterium
CCGCCCTTGGAGAGCTTGAGCGCGGCGGCGACATCGTTCATCGACGTGGCATCGTATCCCTGCTGCTGAAACAGGCGGGCGGCGGCGCGCAGAATCTCTTGGCGAGGGTCCTGCCGGTGTTCCTGCCGAGGTTCGAGGGTAGCTTCGCGGTGCATCACAGGAGATGGTATCGCGGAAAGGGGTCAAGCGTCAGGCACGATTGCCGGAGCGTGTTCGCTTTAGCAGGCTGCGGAGAAAACCATCGCGAGCGCAAGAATACCTCGGGCGCTAAAGCGCGGACACATTTTCAACGGCTTAACGGCACGAGTAAACTCGTGCCCTTCCCAAAACCCGCTTGAACTGGAGTTTTTCAGCAGCCTGCTAGGGGGCTAGACACCGAAAATT
Source organism: Terriglobia bacterium (assembly GCA_041483535.1). GTDB lineage: Bacteria > Acidobacteriota > Terriglobia > Terriglobales > Acidobacteriaceae > Acidiflorens. Next base: position 385 of record JBGPFV010000202.1, read on the forward strand.
CCGGCTTTCCGCTTGACACTGGGCGCGCTGGAACGGTAGCATTTCTGAAACCGACCGGTTGGTCGGTTTTGTTGTTCCGCACGCATATTTTCTTTGAGGAGTTTTCCAGTGGCCACAGTGTTTTATCAAAACGATGCCAATCCTTCCGCCCTGAAGGGCAAAACCATCGCGGTTTTCGGCTACGGGTCCCAGGGACACGCCCAGGCCCAGAACCTGCGGGACAGCGGATACGACGTGATCATCGGGCTCGATCCCGAACGTGGTTCGGCCCAGCAGGCGCGCGCCGATGGCATGACCGTTCTGGCTCCGGCCGAGGCGGCCAAGCGCGCCGACTGGCTCCAGATTCTGACGCCCGACGAAACCCAGGCCGAGTTTTACGAATCGGCCATCAAGCCGCATCTGCGCAAAGGAAAGATTCTCGGCTTCTCGCACGGCTTCGCCATTCACTTCAAGACCATCCAGCCGCCGAAAGATGTGGACGTGGTCATGATCGCGCCGAAGAGCCCAGGCCACTTGCTGCGGCGCGTGTATGCGCAGGGCGGAGGCGTGCCTTCGTTGCTGGCCATCCACCAGGATGCCAGCGGACGCGCGCATGAATTCGCGCTCAGCTATGCGCACGGCATCGGTTCGACCCGCGCCGGTGTGCTGCAGACCACCTTCAAAGAAGAAACCGAAAGCGACCTGTTCGGCGAACAGGCGGTGCTCTGCGGCGGATTGACTTCGCTGATGCAGAAAGGTTTCGAGACCCTGGTCGCAGCCGGCTACGCTCCCGAGATCGCCTACTTCGAGTGCGTCCACGAGATGAAGCTGATCGTCGACCTGATTTACGAAGGCGGATTGAGCCGCATGCGCTATTCGATTTCGAACACCGCCGAGTACGGCGACCTGACCCGCGGCGAAAAGGTTGTGGGAGACGAAACGCGCAAGGCGATGAAAAAAGTGCTGAAGCAAATCCAGAGCGGCAAATTCGCCAAGGAATGGATTGCAGAGAACAAAAAAGGCGGCAAGAAGTTTGCCAAACTGCGCGAGGCCGCGAAGCAGCATCCGATTGAAAAGGTAGGCGAGCAGTTGCGCGCGATGATGTCGTGGCTGCCGTCCGACAAGAAGAAAACGACTGAGGCCGTTAAGCCCGGGCCGAAAGTGGTGAATGGGTAAGGACCAGTTCTCAGTTCTCAGTTTTCAGTTCTCAGTAAAACCAAACCCGCTGTTCTCACTGCTAACTGATGACTGACAACTGAGAACTTTTCCCCCATCGGCTACACTGTTCAGCATCACTCCCATGGACCTCAAACATCGCAGCCGGAATATCACCGACGGGCGCGACCAAGCTCCGGCGCGGGCCATGTACAAAGCCATCGGCTTTACCGACGCCGACCTGGCCAAGCCGCTGATCGCCGTCGCCAACACCTGGATCGAAACCATGCCCTGCAACTTCCACCTGCGCCGACTCTCGGCTAAGGTGAAAGAAGGCATTCGCGCAGCGGGTGGTACGCCGATGGAGTTCAACACCATCGCCATTTCCGACGGCGAGACCATGGGTACGGAGGGTATGAAGGCGTCGCTGGTGAGCCGCGAGGTCATTGCCGACTCCATCGAACTGGTCTGCCGCGGACAGCTCTTTGACGCGGCGGTTTGCGTGGTAGGTTGCGACAAGACCATCCCCGCCGCTGCCATGGCGCTGGCGCGCATGAATCTTCCCGGCCTGGTGCTCTACGGGGGAACGATAGCCGCTGGGAAATACAAAGGTAAGGACGTCACCATTCAGGATGTTTTCGAAGCCGTAGGCGCGAATGCCGCGGGCAAGATGAGCGACGCGGATTTGCTGGCGCTGGAAAACGTGGCGTGTCCCGGAGCGGGCGCGTGTGGCGGCCAGTACACGGCCAACACGATGAGCACGGTGATGGAGCTGATCGGGCTTTCGCCCATGGGCTTCAACGGCATTCCCGCCATGGACCCGCGCAAAGACGAAGTCGCCTTCCGCTGCGGCGAAGTGGTGATGAATTTGTTGAAGCAGGGAATTCGTCCCAGCGATATTTTGACGCACGCCGCGTTCGAGAATGCGATCGCGGGAGTGGCCACGACGGGCGGCTCGACCAACGCCGTGCTCCATCTGCTGGCGATTGCACGCGAAATGGGCGTGCCGCTAGAGATCGACGATTTCCAGCGTGTCAGTGAACGCACGCCGCTCTTGGCCGATCTGAAGCCGGCGGGAAAATACGTAGCGGCCGACGTGGATGCAGCGGGCGGCATTCCGGTGATCGCCAAGCGCCTGCTGGACGGCAAGCACGCGCACGGCTCGGCGATGACGGTGACCGGAAAGACATTTGCCGAAGAGGCGAATGCCGCGAAAGAAACCGCGGGACAGATGGTGATCGCTCCCCTGAGCAAGCCGCTGAAGGCGACAGGCGGCCTGGTGATCTTGAAAGGCAACTTAGCTCCGGGGGGTGGGGTTTTAAAAATGACCGGGCACGAACGCCAGTCGCACACCGGCCCGGCGCGCGTCTTCGATTCCGAAGAAGCCGCGATGAAAGCCGTGACCAGCAAGCAAATCAAAGCCGGAGACGTGGTGGTGATCCGCTACGAAGGCCCCAAGGGCGGCCCCGGCATGAGAGAAATGCTGAGCGTGACCGCGGCGATTGTAGGCGAAGGTTTGGGCGAAAGCGTGGCGCTGATCACCGACGGACGTTTCAGCGGAGCCACCCGCGGTCTGATGGTCGGCCATGTGGCCCCAGAAGCCGCGCTGGGAGGCCCGATAGCCGCCATCCGCGAAGGCGACAAGATCACCATCGACACCAAAGTCCGGAAGCTGGAGCTGGAGATTTCCGACGCCGAAATCGCGCGGCGGCTGGTGGAATGGAAACCCCCGGCCACGCGCTACAAAACCGGAGTGTTCGCAAAGTACGCAGCGCTGGTGAGGTCGGCGGCGGAAGGAGCAATTACGACCCCCGCCCACATGAGTCACTCCAAACCCTAGGCTGTGTTTTGAAGGGGCGGTTTTGAAAATCGGGGGAAGCAATAGCCCCTATAGAGTGTGGGTGAGAACTCGGTCCCTTCGACTTCGCTCAGGGCAGGCTCTCCGGGACTTGAATCTTTCTCCCCACTTTCCCCAGCGCTGAAGCACTGGGCTAAGCTCGGTCGCCCCTCCGGGGCTGGATGTTCCGCCATTCCGTTCCACCGTATTAGGCGAAAACGAGTTCTCACGCACACCCTTATAGCGCCTGAGCAGTAACTCGTGTAGAGACGGGGCTTGCCCCGTCTTCTTTGGACGCGGGGGGGAGACGCGGCAAGCCGCGTCTCTACAGTTACAGTCCCAGCTTCTTCACTTCGTCGTTGTAGTACTTGCGGTAGAGGATCGACCATTCCTCCGAGCCCTCGATGATGGTACGGCGCTGGCTTTCGATCTTTTGGCGCGCGGCCTGGTCGATGCGCGCTTCCTGCATGAGGAGCTCTTCGAGAATCTTGCGGACTTCGAGGCGGATTGTATTTCGGTCCTCGATGAAGTCGACCTCCCCCATGTCGGCCACGGCGTCGGTGACCGAGTGGGCGAGTTTGTTGACTTTGTCGCGGCTCAATCGCACGGCAGGAGCGTCCTCAATAATTCCAGCATTAAAGAACAGCCTTGTATTTTTTTACCAGCTCGGTCTTCACCTTGCGGAACATTTCCTGGTAGTTCGCGCCGCTCTTCTGCATTTCGTCGGAATACGCTTCGAGGATGACGCGCACCTCATCGTTGATGCGGTCTTCGAGCGCCAGTTCGTCGAGCAGCGCGGCGTGCACCTTCTGGTTAAGAGCAGGCATCGCCTTGGTCTCGATGAGACCGCTCGCCACCAGTTTTTTGGAAACTTCGCGGGCCAGATAGCCCACATATTCTTTCGAAAAGAGCATGATAAAAACGCTTTTTTGTAAGCAGAAAGTTTAACACAATGCGGGCAGACCGTGGCGAAGGGAACCGCCCAGGTTTCCCCTCGGTCCTCTGTGGTTAAGACTTCCCCGGCAACCACAGGGGACACAGAGGTTCACAGAGGGAATCCAAAAGCTGCCGCTCTGGAACAGTGGCGGCTGACGGGCGTAAGTCTTACAATGAGGGCAGAACATGTCTCCCCATCCAGACGACCTGACGGGCATGAAAGACGATATGACGGCCTTCATCGAAGGTCTGGGCATGCGCCGTTTCTTTGGCTATGTGGAGTGCGAGGAAATTCCCAGCGTGCTGTGGGACTCGGCGCAGAATCCGGATGGATGGAAGGACTTTGTCGAACTGGCCAAGTCCACGGGCGCGCCTTTCCTGACCATGCATTTCTGGGCCTTCGATCGCGTAGAGTTCGACCGTTTGTCCCAACGGCTCGCCGACGGCGATTACACCAGCGAAGAAGATCTGGAAGAAAGCCGCTGGCTGAGGACCTACATCGGCAAAACCGGATTCGTGCAGCTCGGATGGGCCTACCAGGGATGCGTCTTCGTCTATGAAGCGGGCACGGAATGGTATGAACATTACCAGCACCTGCGCGAACTGGCGGACGACGCCGGCGGATTCATGATCGACGAGCCGGACCAGGACGAAGAGCGGTAGAATCCTGTCCCTGTTTTTCCCGCTACGCCGATTCAATCACCTTGATCTCGTTTGCGATCTCGGAGGCAAGCACTCCGGCATCGGCGGGGAAGCGCTTGCGCGCGGGTTCGGGAAAGTCGGCGAGAATCCCGGCATAGCTTCGAGGCGCCCGGTAGCGGAGGATCGCGAACCCGAGCGCATCCGCCAATTCACAACTGGGCGGGATCAACGACGCTGCGCCCTTGGGGTGTGCCTGCGGGCCGTGATGGCAGGCCGCGATCTCGAGGAACGCCTCGGGTAGATTCCAGGCAGTCACCAGCGAATGTCCTGCCTGGCAGTGATCGATTCCACACACCTCTTGTTCGACCTGGAGAAGGTCCTGGGGCTGGTCTGCTCCGCGCTCGATGACGTGAGCATAGGAATCCGGCATGACCGTGACCAGGGCCACTCGGCCGATGTCATGCAGGATCCCCGCCGTGTAGGCGAAGTCCTTGTCCAA
>JBGPFV010000203.1:0-5429 GCA_041483535.1 Terriglobia bacterium
AGCCAGTGGCCAGCACCTTGGGCATCAACTGGAATTCCGGAGATTCCGGGTAGAGGTAGGGGACGGTCTTGTTTTCGGGCACGCGATACTTGAACTCAAAGGTGAGGCCCGGCTGCAACGTATCTTTCATAGCTGGCTCCTGTCATGGGTAAAATGGTAAGGCATGGCGGCGGATGGCGCAGTCCTGCCCCTCTCCCCTGAACGCGAGGGTCGCGCTCTATCTCCATATTTTTAAATACGATACATGTAAGTCCTTATTCCTCAAAGACCTGGCTCGTTCCCTACCCAAAAATGATAGCTAACTTATTGATTACAAAATACTTTACAAGTAAGTCCTTATTTATCAAAGACCTGGCGGGAATGGTCCCCTAAGTCTTTGATTTCACAAGACCGCATCCAGGGGGTCGAACCACAGGGCCATCGATGAAACATCTAAAGCAGTATTCACCTTCACCGAAACCGCTCCAGTGTGTTTGCCGGATTCAGTTCAGTGTCCGCTGTAATAGGCCAGGTTCGAGCCGTCGCCTTCCCATTCCGAGAGGCTGGCCCGCATTTCGCCGAGTAAACGAAAGTCATCGTCGAACTCGGACGCAACCACGCGCTGGTCCTGGCCGTCAAGGTAGCGGAGCACGTAACGCCCTCCCGCCAAGGCGAGCGCATCGATGGGTTTGCTGTCGTCGAACTCGGCGCCAATTTGTGAGAGCAACTGCGCGAGCGAATACTGCTCTCCCCGGATCGCAAGGCTCTTCGCGCCGCTGCCCAGCGGCCCAAAGCGGCGCTCGATTAACTCCCGGTCTCGCGGCGTATTCATCTCGACCTGGTCAATATCAATGCGGAAGGTCTAAACGTCGGCGCCGGGTATGGGCGGACGACGAGACATGCTTGCGAACCATTCGTAATAGGCTTCCTCGCCGATCCACTCGGCAATATGGCCGCGCGTTTCCGCGACGAACACGAAGCTGGCGTCGAATTCGTGGGCCACGATGCGCTGGTCCTGTCCATCGTAGTAGCGGACGCAGAAGCGATTCTCCGATACCGCTTGAACGTCGATCGGCCAGCTGTCTTCGAACGCTAGATCCATGTGGGCGAGCAGGGTCGGGAGATCGTATTCCTCGTCCCCGATCGCCACCGCCTGTTGGCCGGAGCCCAGTTTCCCGAACCGGCTTTCAATCAAGACCCGTCCGCGCAAATCAGACATAGCTGGCTCACGCTGCCGCCGGTGCTTCGTGGGGCCGCTTGAACACCATGTGGATGCCGATGGTTCCGTACGCGACGCCGTCCTTGTTGGGCGCGATCAACGGAACCGAACTGACCAGTTCCCATCCGTCCGCGCCGGCGCCGTTGATCCACGAATCCAGGCCGCTCACCATGCCCTCTTCGCTTTCGCTGAAAACCACCATCCGATCGAAATATTCCCACTGCATCGTTTTGACTCCTTCGTTCCAAGAATGTACTGCGCGGGAGCGGCTCCTAAGCAACCTGGGCCTTGCCCCAGCGTTCGTTCAGCCAGCTTGCGGTGACGGCCAGCACCTCGTGGTTGAATTTAAGATCCATGTGGTTGAACCAGCGCGGCAGATAACGGATAAAACCGTTCTCATGCTGAACCTCGGGGTGCAGGTCGCTAGTGACATAGCGCAATTCGGACTTCGAAAGGCTCGCCTGCAATCCCGGCGCGCCCTGCAGAATGGCGGGGATATCGCGCTCGGCATAAAGCAGCAGGCAAGGGCGATCATGGGGCGCCACCGGACCGAGGGCATCCAGCAACTCGATCACATATCCCGGGTAGGGCTCACGTACCGTGGGACTGGGAAAAGTCTCGAACATCCACTTGCCTTGCGGGGAGATGGCCGCCACCACCGAGGGCGAAATGGCGACCATGCAATCGGCGGACGACATCAACGCCAGCCGGCCTCCCAAGCTGATGCCGAGGGCCGCGGCCGGGCCGAAGCCGCGCACGTAGCGAATCGCGGACTCGACCTCGTCGCGCATCACCGGACCGATGGCGGTGCGGTTTTCACCGTGACCGCAGAGGTCGATGGCCAGCGTGGCGATCCCAGCCTCTCCCAGGGTGACGGCGATGCCGAGCATGTGCTCCTTGGTTGCGCCATAGGGAGGGATCAAGACCGCGCCGCCTTGCGCAGTGTGCGGCGCCAGCAGGTAGGCGGGAATGTTGTGGCCGTCGGCCGCGGACAAGGTCGTGACGCGCTCCACGTTCATGGGACACCTCAATTTGCGACTTTCTCTTCCTCGGATATCTGTCTTAAGGCACTGCGAAAAAAGTCGGTATCCCGGTGCCCAGCCCCTAAAGGGGCGTCTGATTTCGAAAAACTTACGGCATCGCTAAAGCGATGTCCTGATACGAAACTTGAGTTCTTCAGCAATCGGTTAAGGCGCGACCGTGCTCAACCAGCCCAATAGTTTTTCTATCAGCGGAGACTCGTGATTCTCGAAGCCGTGTTCGGCACCCTCAATGCTTACCAACACGGCGGTGGGACCGGCTGCGGTCTGCAGCCTTTTGCCGATGTCCGGTGCAATGAGCTTATCGGCCGTGCCTTGCACGATGAGAATCGGGTTCTTTACTTTGGCCAGGTTCGTGTAAGGATTCGAGCGCCGATCGGGGCCGCGCATGCTGAGAAGATATCGAGCGGTGTAGAGGGCCTTGCCGATGGGGCCGAGGTCCACCACCATCATCTCCTCCTCGTGCCCGGCCCGCTGCAGCTTCAAGGCTTCATCCACGGAGGCCTGCGCCTTCTGCTTCCCGAATTGCCAGACGTTCCACTCGAAGAGGTCGCCGGGACCACTCACCAGCACGGTGGCCGCAATGTCGGGGTCGCCGCTCGAGGCCTGGTAGTAGAGCACGCGGTTTGAGCCCATGCTTTGTCCGAGCAAAACCAGGCGCTTGTGGCCGAGTTGACGCAGATAGGCAGCGCCGGCTGCAATATCGGACTGGTTATCGGTAAAGGAGGATTTCTTGGGGCCGGCGTCATGGTCGCGCATGTTCAATGCCAGCGTGTCGTAGCCCGCCTGCGCCGCCGCCTCACCGAGTTGCGCGAAGTAGGCGCTATAGAAGGCGCCGCCGTAGCCATGGACCAGCAACAGTGCGCTCGGACGCGGCTTGGCGGCGTGAAAGACGATGCCCTGCAGGCGCACACCATCGGCGGTGCGCAAGGCTACCAGTTCGGAGGAACAAGCGGCACTGGTCGAGACGTGCGCAGGTGACGCCTGTCCTAGTGCCCATGCGGCACACAGGAAGGACGTGGCGTACAAAAGCAATCTGCAAAATGCCGACATCTAGTAACCCCGACGATGGCTAGGATTTGTTTTCGGTCAGAACACCGGCTTGCTTCAGTTTCGCTTCCGCCTCGGCGAGCCGAGCGCGCAGGGCCTTGTCCCGCTCCCAGCGCGCGGTCACGTCCTGCAGGCTGGCGGCTATGCCCAGGACCCGCCCCTCGGCATCCTTGAGCAACACGACGTTGAACTCGACCGAGATGCGGCGGCCGTCCTTGGTCAGCGCCGGGACGGCCAGCACACTGCTGCCGTACTTGGTGACGCCGCTTGCCATGACCTTGTCGTAGCCCTCCCAGTGACGCGGCCGGTGCTTCTCGGGAATAATCATTTCCATGGACTTGCCTAGCGCTTCCTCGGCACTCCAACCGAATATGGATTCCGCGCCGGCATTCCATAACCGCATAATGCCCTCGCGATCCCCAACAATGATGGCGATCGAGCTCTGTTCCACAATCTTTTCGCAGAGCCACTGATGAGCGGGAAAGTCATTCATGGAGAACCCCAGGGAAACGAGTGCGGATACAGTTTTACCCCATTTCCCAGGCGGGGGACCACAGAATCTTTACGAAGAGCTAAAGACCGAAGACCGACGTTTGCAGCCTGCGACGAAGGTCGATCTCGATGCCGGCCCCTAAAGGGGCGACTGATGGTGATGATGTTACGGCATCGCTAAAGCGATGCCCTGATATGAATTCCACTTCCACCACTAGGCCGTTAACCGGTGCCGGTCTTCAGCGGGGCGCCCGGTTGCGGAGCCCCCGGCTCTCTCTGCTTCAACACGCGGCGAAGCAGCTTGCCGGTTGGTGTACGGGGGAGTTCGCTTACGATCACGATTTCCCGAGGCAGCTTGTAGGTCGCAATCTTGCCTTTGCAGAAGGCAAGTAGCTCTTCGGGGCTGAGAGTTTGATCGGCCTTCAACACCACGAAGGCTTTGGCAATTTGGCCGCGCACTTCGTCGGGTACGCCGATGACACCGACTTCGGCAACCGCCGGATGGGCGGCGAGGGTGACCTCAATCTCCTCGGGCCCGATACGGTAACCCGAACTCTTGATGATGTCGTCCTCGCGGGACACAAACCAGAAGTAGCCGTCCTCGTCGACATAGACGAAGTCACCGGCCCGATTCCAGCCCTCGGGGTCGACGGCATGCCGCTGTTTGTCGGGATCGCGCCAATAGATCGTGCCCGTGGGTCCACGAGCCATAAAGTGGCCGATGTTGCCGGCCTTGGGTTCCTTTCCTTCTTCGTCGAGGACTTTCAGTTCGTAGCCCGGTACGGCCTGGCCGAAGGAGCCAGGCTTGGCCTTGCGGCTGACCACGTTGGAGGCAAAGACGTACATCATCTCCGTCGTGCCCAGACCCTCGAAGATCTCAAGCCCGAATTTCTCCTTCCACGCATGATAGGTCGGGGCCGTCAGGCTCTCGCCACCGCCGGTGCAGACGCGCAGGCTGCTGAGATCGTATTTGGTTTTCGCGTCCGGTACCTGCAACATCTTGCGGTAGGCGGTGGGGGCTAAAGTCAGAATTGAAATTTTGTGCTTTTGAATCGTGTCGAACATCTTTTCCGGGTCGAACTTGGCGATGAGCGAGGCCGCCGCGCCGAAGCGGAAGGGGATGGTCGCGTAGCTGGAGTAGCCCGCCCCAAAAGCCAGCGGTGCGGACCCACCGACAACGTCGTTCTCCGTGACCTTCCAGCCGTACTTCCCGAAACTATCAGGCACGATCAGCAGTTCCTCGACAAAGTGGACGGTCCCTTTGGGTCGTCCAGTTGTGCCCGAGGTGTAAAGCAGCAGACCCACGTCTTCGCGTTTGCGGAGCACGGGATCGAGAGTTGCTGCGCCGGATTGCAGCAGCTCACCGTAGGCGAGGAATCCCTTGGCCTTGGCCTCGGCAGCATCGCCCCCCACCACAATAATGTGCTGGACCGTCTGAAGGTTCTCGCGCGCGGCTTCGACTTCGCCCAGGAGCGCGGCGCTGACGATGATGGCTACCGCCTCCGCGTCGTTGGCGACGTGAGCAATCTCGTTGCGCGAGAACAGTGGTGAGGTCGGAGTGCATACCGCTCCCAGCTTCAGGATGGCGAAGTTGGCGACCAGGGCCGGCGGGATGTTCGGGGTGCGCAGAATGATGCGGTCGCCTTCCT
>JBGPFV010000204.1:0-5400 GCA_041483535.1 Terriglobia bacterium
CGCGAACAGCTTTTCCTCCACCACCGTCAGCCGCCGCTCCAGATCTTCCAGCCGCGGAAGCTTTCCGGAGCTCTCGATGACCTCCGCCATTTCGCGCAGCGACGCTGCTTCGCCCTGCGCCAGCTCTCCAGTCGCGAAGCCCGCGCGCTCGGGCAGTTTCGCTTTCTCGAGCTTCTCGGCATTCCCCCGCAAGAACGCTGCAATCTGCGCCGCTTCAAACCCGGGATCGCGCTGAGCTCTTGCTTCGCCGTTCGCCCCGACCGCAGCTTCCTTCATATCTTCAGCCGCCGCCAGCACCGCCTGCGAGCAGTACGTCAGGCTATTCACCTTCTTCGATTTCGAGGGACGCCGATCGTACTTGTCAAACGCGTCATCCACTCCACGGAGCACGGCTTCCAGCGGCACGCCCGCATTCTTCCAAGTCTCAATGAGAGCCCAATCGAGCGTCGAAAGCAGAAGGTGAGTCCCACGCCGCCGCAGATAATGCTCTTCGATTTCCGTGAAGTAATTGAAGTAATTTTCCACGACAGCCAGAATAGCCTCTAGAACTGTTCCAAGAATTGGTTTTGGGAAGGGCACGGCTTCAGCCGTGCCGCCAAGACCCGCCAAAAATGCGGGCTTTAGCCCCTGCGGGCCGGCATTCCGAACCCTCAATGCGCTCATGGCCGCGAATCGAAACAGGCGGTCAGCGCGACTTGGAAGACTTCGGCGAGGGCCACGGTTTCGTATCGTGAGCCAGGGGCTTGGCGGCCACTTTCGCCGCCTTCGGCGCGGCGTCGTGACGGAAGGGCTGGTTCCGATCCCATAGGATGCGCAGCCCCTCAAGGGTAAGAAACTCGTCCACATCTTTAATGAAGCGTGAAGCGGTGCCAAGCAGCGATCCCAGGCCGCCCGTCGCCAGCACGTGGGTTTCCGGCCCCATCTCATCCACCAACCGCTCCAGGATGCCGTCGACCAGCCCGAGATACCCGTAGTAAAGCCCCGACTGCAAACTGCCGACTGTGTTCGATCCAATCACCCGCGCCGGTTTGCGAATCTCCACCCGCGGCAGCCGCGCCGTGCGCTGAAACAGCGCGTCCGCGGAAATCCCAATCCCGGGACAAATCACGCCTCCCATGTATTCGCCCTTCTTCGAAATGCAGTCGAAGGTCGTTGCCGTGCCAAAGTCCACAATCACGCAGGGCCCCCCATATTTCTCAAACGCCGCCACCGCGTTGACGATCCGATCCGCGCCCACTTCCGCGGGATTGTCATACAGCACCTGCATGCCCGTCTTGACGCCGGGCTCGATGAACAGCGGCTTGGTGTTGAAATACCGCTCGCACACCTGCCGCAACACCGAATCGAGCGGCGGCACCACCGATGAGATCACGATCCCGTCCACGTCCGAAACTTCCAGGTCGTCCATGGAGAAAAGGTTGCGGAAGATCACTCCGTACTCGTCGACGGTACGGGTCAGATGCGAACCGACGCGCCAGTTCGCGACCAGCCGCTCGTAACGAACCGGATCCATAGTCACGTCCTCGCCCGGGCGGTGCCCCACCGGCGCAAAAACGCCCAACACCGTATTCGTGTTTCCAACGTCGATAACTAGCAGCATAGATAAACCATGTGTGGGATGGGTGGTGTGGTGACGGGGGCTATGCCCCGTCCAGCCCCACCGTTCCGCTCACCACCGTCCGCAATCCCTCCGCCGTCCTTACCCGCAAAAATCCGCGCTCGTCCAATCCCTCGGTAACGCCCGTCAGGCCGCCGTTCTCCTCCACGGTCACTCTTCTGCCGCGCACCGACGCAGAGCCCTCCTCGAATCGGCGCAGGATCCCTTCTCGCCCTCCCGCATCTTCCACCATACCCCGATACTCCCGGTCGAGCGATTTTAGCAAAGCGGCGCACAGCTCCACCCGCGACCACTCCGTGCCCGTCTCGATCCGCAACGAAGTCGCAATCTCGCGCAACTCAGCCGGAAACTTCACCTGGTTCACGTTGATCCCCACCCCCACCACCAGATGGCGCACCCGCGTGGCCTCGGAATTCATCTCGATGAGAATGCCGCAGAACTTCTTGCCGCCCAGCAGCAGGTCGTTTGGCCATTTCAGATCTACCGGAAGCTGCGGCGCAATCTCCGCCACCGCCGCCCGAACCGCCAGTCCCGCAGCCAGCGAAAAAATGAGCGCATCCGCGGGCGGCATCGCCGGACGCAGGATCGCCGAACAGTAGATGCCCGCCGACCGCGCCGATTGCCACGTGTGCGCGCCGCGTCCCTGCCCGGCCAGCTGTTCTTCGGCAAGGAATACACTGCCTTCGGGTGCGCCCTCCATCGCGGCTCGCATCGCCTCCAAATTGGTCGAGCCAATTTTGTAATAGTGATGGATCTGCTTGGCGCCGCCCGCACCGCTCCCAAAGATCGTCCCCTTCAACGATGCCGACAACATCTCCGGCAGCAACAGGTCCGGGACTGCTCGCAGTCGATAGCCTGTGGCCGGATGTCCAGCGACATCCACGCCCAACCCGCGCAGTTGCTGAATCAGCCGCCAGACTTCCGACCGGCTCGTCCCGATCTCCTCGGCAATCTTCGTGCCGCTGACGACAACGATAGCGTGGTCCATCAGCAGGCGCACAATGCGGCCCAGGCGAACATCGGTCGCCTTGTGCACGGACAGCAGGCTGCGAGTTTTGCTGGAAGCGGAGATGGAGGGAATTATAAACAGTCGCTGGTGATCGTGTCGGGACGGGCGCCCTCGCCCGTCCAAGCCGAGCGCACCGGGGTGGAGCAGCTCGGCACTCGCCGAACCCTACGCTGGCGTTACCCGCATACTCATATCCACCGCCGTCGAGGATTGCGTCAGCGCCCCCACCGAAATAAAATCCACGCCCGTCTCCGCGTACGACCGCACGTTCTCCAGATTGATTCCGCCCGCGCACTCCAGCGGAATGCGCCGCGGCTGGCGCGAGCAAATCTCGACCGCCTTGCGCACATCGTCAACACTCATATTGTCGAACAGGATCGCCTCCGCCTCGTGGCCCAGCGCCTGCTCCAGTTCTTCGAGCGACCGCACTTCAATCTCGATCGGCTGTCGCCCCCGCCGGTTGCGGATCGCCCGCTCCAACGCCGGAACCGCGCCTCCGGCCAGCACAATGTGGTTGCCCTTGATCAACACTCCGTCGGAGAGATCCAGCCGGTGGTTCTGCCCGCCGCCGCAGCGTACCGCGTGCTTGTCGATCAAGCGCAGCCCGGGAGCTGTTTTGCGCGTATCGAGAATCCGCACGCGCGTGCCCTCCACCGCGTCCACAAACTTGCGCGTGGTGGTCGCAATCCCGGCCATGCGCTGCAGAAAATTCAGAATCACCCGCTCACACGACAGAATCACCCGCGCATTATGCCGGATCACCGCGATCTGCTGCCCCGGTTTCACGCGGATCCCATCAAAAATCGAAGGGTGGCTCGTCACCTCGTAATGCGAAGTGACCGCCCCGTCGAGCGCCGCATAGACGTCCAGAATCCGAGGCACGCATCCGAGGCCGGCCAGAATGCACTCCTGCTTGGCGATTACCGTCGCCGAAGCGCGCTGGTTAGGATCGATGCAGGCGTAGCTGGTCGCGTCGCGCGTCGCCCGATCTTCGGTCAGCGCGTTCTCCAGAATCGCCGTAATGCGTCGTGAATTCCAGTCCATGTTCTTGTGTGGGGACGGGCGACCTCGCCCGTCCACGCGGGCCGAAGGCCCGCAGCCTATTGTGCTAAGTGCAGCCCAACTCCTTCATCTTGCCAAGGATCTTCTCCCGCAACACCTTCAACTCCTCCGCCCGCGCCTTCAGCCCCTCCACCACCTTCGCCGGAGCCTTGGCCAGGAATTGTTCATTGCAAAGCTGCCGCTGCCCGTTGGCGATCTCCTTCTCGATCTTCTCCAACTCCTTCTTCAGGCGCTCACATTCCGCCGCAACGTCAATTTTCTTTTCGTACACGACATGCACATCGAACCGCGACGTGCTGCGCGCACCGGGCAAGTTTGCCGGCGAGCTTTCCACGAACGTGACTTTCTCCACACTCGCCAGCCGCTCGATCGCCGCCAGATTCTTTTCGAGCATCGCGCGAATCTCCGGTTCATGCGCGCATACCTCGATCGGCACTTTGACCTTAGGCTCGACTTTCAATTCCGCCCGCAGATTGCGCACGCTGACGATCAGGTCCTGCAGAATCGCCATCTCCGTCTCCGCGCCCAGATCAATCTGCTTTTCATCCGCTGCCGGATAGGAAGCCAGCGCAATCGACTTCAACGGAGGCTTGCCGTCGTACATCGCATGCCAGATTTCCTCCGTGATGAACGGCATCACCGGATGCAGCAGCCGCAACGAAGCCTCGAACAGATTGACCAGATTTGCACAAGCAATTCGCGCCGCACCCGGGGAAGAGCTTGTGTGGTGACGGGGCTCTGCCCCGTCCAAGGCGGGTCGGAGACCCGCCCCCACACCTTCCGCATTCAGCCGCGGCTTGATCAGTTCGAGGTACCAGTCGCAAAACTCGCCCCAGAAAAAATCGTAGATGCGTGTTGCCGCCTCATCGAAGCGATAAGTCGCCAGCGACTCGTTCACGTCCTTAGCCGCGCGATTGAAGCGCGAAAGAATCCACCGGTCTTCAAGCAAGGCAGCCTGAAACCCGGCCACACCCAAGCTTGTGGAGAGACGGGCGTCCCGCCCGTCCCCGGGCCGCAGGCCCGCGTCGATCCGGTCCACATTCATGAACATGAAGCGCGCCGCATTCCATATCTTGTTGGCAAAATTCCGATACCCCGCCGTGCGGCTCTCGCTGAACGCGATATCGGTCCCCGGCGCCGCCATCGCCGCCAGCGTGAAGCGCGTTGCGTCCGTCCCGTACTGCCCGATGACCTCAATCGGATCAAGCACGTTCCCTTTCGTCTTCGACATCTTCTGCCGGTCCGCATCGCGCACCAGCGCGTGAATATAAACTTCGCGAAACGGAACGCTAGCGCCGAGCGCGTCTTCCTCCGAGCCCAACCTTGTCCCCGAACCTCGGCCCGGCTTGTGCGGCGGCGTCATGAACCAGCACCCCAGCATGATCATGCGCGCCACCCAGAAAAACAGGATGTCGAAGCCGGTGATCAGCAGCGAATTGGGATAGAAAACTTCTTCGTCGCGCGTCGCCGCAGGCCAGCCCAGCGTCGTGAAAGGCAGCAGTCCCGACGAGAACCAAGTGTCCAGCACGTCCGTGTCCTGCTCCAGCTTCGTGCTGCCGCACTTGCACGCCGAAGGAGCCTCGCGCGCCACGACGACTTCCTTGCAGTCGTTGTTCTTGCAATACCAAGCCGGAATCCGGTGTCCCCACCACAACTGCCGCGAGATGCACCAGTCGTGGATGTTATGCATCCAGTTCAAATAAATCTGCCC
>JBGPFV010000205.1:0-5372 GCA_041483535.1 Terriglobia bacterium
AAAGAGACGAACAGATTTCGATGAAGCGATTGCGATAAAGAGATTGAGATCAACATGAAGATCACTGAACCAAGATCCGATCGAACGGAAGCGGGCTTCTCGCTGCTCGAACTCGTCCTGGTGTGTGCCATTATGACGATCGTGCTGGCGGCGGTTTTCAATGGCATCGACCAAGTCACCAAGCGCAGCGAGGTGGAGCAGACCAAGGTCGATCTGACGCAGCAAGGGCGGGAGTTCGTGGATGAGTTTGAGCGCGACGTGCATCAGGCGGGGTATCCCAACTGCCGCATGGTCGCAACCGCGGGAGTTGCTTCCAACTGTCCGGACCCCACCACCAACCTATTCAACCCATTAGTGGCGGGGAATCCCCTTGTGGCGGTTGGCCTGGTTCACGTTGACAGCAGCCTAGTCATTTTCGAGGGTGACGTGGATGGAAGCGGCACGGTGTCCTCGGTCCAGTACCAGTTAGTGGATTCCGCGGGCAATAACCCGCCCACCGGAACTTGTCCGTGTAAAATCCAGCGCAGCCAAGTGCGCAAAGGGCAGCCCCCATCTTTCAGTTTGGAATTGGAGAACGTCGTCAACAGCGGACAGTCCACGACCGCGGGTGTCTACTCCGGCGGGCTGACGATCGCCGGAAGTACGGCTTGGGGACAATCCAATAACTCGTACTATGCGGCGGTTAGCGCGTTCAAGGATTTTCCGGTGTTTCAGGCCTATGACCAGAGCGGCCTGATCGTCGCTCTGCCCCAGGATCTCAGCGTGGCCAACAACCGGCTGAACTGCACCTCCACTTCCAACACTTGTATTAAGACGATCCGCCTGACCATCAATCTTCTGGCCAACGGCCTCACCGGCGTGGATTTGAAGACCAACGTACGGCCGGTGACCACATTGGTGGGGGACGCTCGCCTGGTGAACAACTAAGGGCGGTGAGCGACAAATTAAGGAGGACTACTCGTATGCGCAAGCGGAACCTTCGGAATAAGGAACGCGGAATGGCCCTTCTGATTGCCCTGATGGCGTTGTTTTTGATCTCCGCCGTCGGCCTGGGCATGATGTACATGTCCACTGGCGAAACCTCGATCAACGCGAACTACAAGGACACGCAGCTGGCATTCTTTGCCATGCGCGGCGGCCTGGAAGAAGCGCGCGACCGGCTGCGAAGCAATAGCCCAAGTCCCCTTACTACACTACCGACGACGAAACTGCCCGGCGCGGCCGGTTCCATTGTCTATATCACCAATCCTTCCCCGTCGGACCCGGCGCCGGTGAAGCCGGATGTACTCGGTAACCTATACTTCGATGACGAACTCTGCCATGAGACCGTCGCGGGGATGGCATACGTCGCCCCCGGCACAGGCCCGTGTACTTCCCAGCCGCCCGCGGGCAGCGTGCAAGCGTACGTGCCCAGCGTTTCGCCGTACACCAATACATCTTCTTCCCTGAGTTACAAGTGGGTTCGGATCACGCTGAAGGCGAACAATACTTTCCCGAATGCCCTGGTGAATTCGACCCCGGGTGACACTTCGCAGGTCTGTTGGGACTCGGCGAGAAGCCAGGAGGTTACCGCGAGTTCGCTCGGGTATGCCGACTGCCCCACAGCGAAACAAGCCGGCCTGCAGGTCGGCCCCCTATACATTATTACCTCGCTGGCAATCACCCCCCAGGGGAGCCGGCGCATTGGCCAATATGAGACAGCGGCTGAAAGCATGACGCCACCGCCGGGAGCTTTGTCATTGGACGGTCCCGCCGCCGCGCCCCCGGCCGCGGGGATTTTCCAACCCGTACCCAATTCGAATCCGTACCACATCAACGGCACGGATGGCAGCGCCCCCTCCGGTGCTCCGCCTCCTGTACCGGGCTGCACCCCGAACCAGGCGGCAGCACCGGCCATCGGCACTAGTTCATCGGGTGTGGCTAGCATCATGAACCCGGCCACGGGCATTCCCTCTAACCGCTATGGCAACTACGATTCGGGAGGCAACACGCTTTCGACGAACCCGACGGCAGTGGTTGCCGATGATTCGTCATCGTTAACCGGCATGTATGCAAATACAGGAACACTCAACAACCTGGTATCCATGCTGGCGGACGGAGCCGACGCTACCCTCAACGGCTGCAGCATGAACGGCGTCGGCGGATCGGCGTGCGTCCCACCAGCCTCGGGCCTGGGCACCACGGCCAACCCGCAAATCACGTTTGTGAACGGCGACCTTAACTGGAGCGGCGCCACCAGCGGCGCGGGCGTGCTGATTGTAACCGGGAACCTCAATATCGTCGGGACCCCGACTTTCGCCGGGCTGGTGCTGGTCATTGGTCAGGGAACCATGATGGTACAAGGTGGCGGTAACGGCACATTCTATGGATCGGTGTTCGTGGCTAACACCAACAGCCACACGTCCCCGTTCTCGCAACTTGCCACTTTGGGCCAACCCGAACTGCACTGGAACGGCGGCGGCGGCAATGGTATCTACTACAACAGTTGCTGGGCCGACCGGATCAACAACATGCACTTCATGGTGGTCGCCTCGCGGGAGGAGATGTACTAGACGAACCTTAGTACCGTGGCGACGAATACGTCATACGATGGAGGGACGGGCGTCTCGCCCGTCCAGCCGGGCGGGGACGCCCGGCGCTCCACCGGCAGGTCGAGGTTGGTTGCCAGCCCCTAAAGGGGCGTCTGATTTTGAAGAATTTACGGTATCGCTAAAGCGATACCCTGATACGAAGCCTAAGTTTTTCCGCAGCCTGTGAAGTCGTGCCCTTTCCCCCCACCCCATTCCCAAGACCAGCGCAAAGTTGAGTTTTTGTTGCCGCCGGGCAGCGCACGGGACCCAGCAAAAATGCGGCATTCCACTAAGATTGTGGCTGCGGCAGGGCTCGGCAGGCCTGTGGGGGGTGGGGAGTACCTAGTTCCTACCGGGATTACTTCGGTAATCAGGGCTTCTGTTACGGTATTTTCCGTGATATAACGCCGATAGCTGCTGGTCAGGCTCTGGGCTGGGAATTCCGTGGTTTCCCGGCTGGGTTTTCTGGTTTTGGATGAAAGCGCAGAGCGATCGCAGAGGAGGAGTCGTGGCCGAAGCACGTACCGGGAAAAGGTTTCCGCTGCATTTGCCGATCAAGATTCATGAGGAAGGTAGCGCGGGCGCGGCCAGCGGCATGACTGGCGATCTGAGCGCCGCCGGAGTGTACATCCGCGCCGACGCGTCGCTCGAGGTCGGATCGCCCGTGGAGTTTGAAATCACGCTGCCGCCGGAGGTAACGGGGGGCAAGGAAGAAGTGGTGATCCAGTGCCGCGGCCGCGTGGTGCGGACCGATGAGCCGGATGCAAGCACGGAGCCCGGTAACAACCGGGGCGTCGCTTGCGTAATCGATTCTTACGAATTCGTTCGCCAATAGTGAAGCAGGAAGCGAAGCGGGAGTGCGACCAATGTTGAAACTTATTCTGGCCGACAATCAGGCGATTTTCCGCGCCGGCATCGCCAAGGTGCTGGCCGTGGAAGACGAAATGCGCATCGTGGCCCAGGCGCAAACTGCCGAGCAGATGTTCATGGCGCTCGACAAGTTTCGCGCCGCGGTGCTGATCATTGCCGGAGGATTCCACTCCGATTTCAACTCCGTCCTCTCGGCGGCCAACAAGAACAAGACGCGCGTGGTGGTGCTGGCCGATACGGGGGAGAGCGCGCAACGCTACATGGCGGCGGGCGCGCATGGCGTGGTGTATCGCAACGTGACCAGCCCGGCGCTGGTGGACTGCGTGCGCAAAATCGCGCGCGGCGAAAGCTGGGTGCAGGACATGGCGGTGCCAAGCGAGTTGACCGAGAACGATATGGTCGGGCTGCGGGTCCGCGACCGGTTGACGGCGAAGGAACTGCGGATCGTGGCGCTGATTGTGCAGGGCTACAAGAACAAGGAAATCGCCACGCAGCTGGGCACGACCGAGCAGGTGATTAAGAACTACCTGCGCAATGTCTACGACAAGATCGGCGTGTCAGACCGGTTGGAGCTGGCGCTGTTCACGATTCACCACCGGATCTTGAATGAAGCGGCGGCGGCCACGGCGGCGGCGTCCATCCCGCAACCCGCACCGAGTGCGGGGATCAGCAACTAGACTGCGTTCGCTCGAATGAAGAAAAGGCCGCCCGCGGGCGGCCTTTTTTCATGACTTGCGACCGACTCCAGCATTTCCCTGTTCCCCTCGCGAGATTTGTCGGCGCCGTTTTCAGCGGCGGGCCAGAACAACAACTTCTTCCGCCTGTCGAGCCTTCGCAACCAACTGCCGCTCCGCAGAGCTCTTCGCGCAGTGATGCACCTGCTGGTCCTGCTCAGTCGACACCTGGGCCATGAAGTACTGGTCGCCGTATTTGTTGAACACCAACTTCGTCGGTGTTGAAGAGTTGGAGTTTTCAATCGCGACATGTACCAGGGCCCGGGCTTTTCCATCCTGCGTCTCGACCAGGATTAGCGAGGGATCGACGTGGGAGACGAGGTACGATCCGGCCGGGAGGTGCGCTCCCGCGGTCACGAAGGCAAACGGCACATCCACGCGGAACAAGGGCGTTTTGATGGCCATCTGCGCGTGCAGGAGCGCGGGCAAGAACGCGACTGCCATAACCAAAACTGTCAGACGAATGATTCGGGATTTCATAAAGGCTCCTTCTAACGCATGAGTTGTCGCCGCCGGGTGGCGGTTCGGGTCCCACCATGGATGATTTGCCTGCGCGGGGCAATGGAAGGGGGATGGAAGCGGAATAGAATTGGGATAGAAACCGGATGGAGGCTGAGTGACACCGCTAACGGGGTGAAGGCGAAAGGAGTTAAGGACCGGCCCGCTACAGTTCTAAGGTGGCGCCTCTCGCTTCCGGTTTTTTCTGCGGCCATGGTATCCCAAACCGGAAATCCGCGTTAGAATTTGCTTGCAAGCAGGATTTGCTCGCAAGTCTTGACCGAGGGGGCGACCTATGCTGCCCTTGCTAGCCCATGCCGTGCGCTTCGGGCCCTTTCAGTTGGACCTGCGCGCCGCCGAACTGCACCACAAGGGCTCCCGCGCCAAACTTCCGGAACAACCTTTCCAAGTGCTGGTGGCGCTCCTCGAACACCCCGGGGAGGTGATAACGCGCGAGGAGTTGCGGCATCGCCTGTGGGGATCGGATACCTTCGTCGATTTCGAGCAGGGTCTGAACACCGCCGTGAAGCGCCTGCGGGAAGTGCTGGGCGACTCGGCGGAGAAGCCGCAATACATCGAGACCGTGCCTCGCCATGGGTACCGGTTGATGGTTCCGGTGGAGAGACCAGAGGCGACGGTTCCCTCGATCTCCCAAGCTCCCGCGCGCGGGCGGAGGATCTGGGTGGCGACCTTGGCCCTG
>JBGPFV010000206.1:0-5361 GCA_041483535.1 Terriglobia bacterium
ATGCGATCCGGTCGGCGTTAAGGCTGGGAGCGGGGCATGCCTTCATTCTCTATCGCCGCAGCGAGGCGGAGATGCCAGCGCGCATCGAGGAAGTGAAGCACGCCCAGCAGGAAGGCATCGAATTCCAGGTGCTTGCCGCTCCGCTAGAGTTCCTCGACGACGGCAAGGGGTGGTTGGCCGGTGCCCGCTGCCAGAAGATGGCCTTGGGCGAACCGGATGCTTCCGGAAGACGGCGCCCGGTTCCGATCGCAGGCTCCGAATACGAAATCCCTCTTGCCGTGGCGGTTATCGCGATCGGGACGAGTGCCAATCCGATTGTCCAGAGCACCACCCCGGGTTTGAACACCAACAAGCGCAATTACATTGAAGCCGACCCCGTGACCCAGCGCACCTCGCGAAAAGGTGTTTTCGCCGGCGGGGACATCGTAACCGGAAGTGCGACGGTAATTTTGGCCATGGGTGCTGGACGGCGCGCCGCGAAGTCGATCCATGACTATTTGACCCTTCCTGACGCCTGGTAAGAGATTGAGTGGTAAGAGCTGGAGTGGCAAGAGCTGGAGCGGCTCTCGATTGGCAGTAGAGGGGAACCGAGAACGGGTAGGGCACGGCTTCACAAGCTGCGGAAAAACCCGTGTAGAGACGGGGCTTGCCCCGTCTCAGATGGCTGAAAGCTTTGGTTCGCCAAGGTTTTGGGAAGGGTACGGCTTCAGCCGTGCCGTCAGGAGTTACCATGAGTTCCGGCTTTAGCCGCTGAGGGCCCGCACTCGCCCCATCACGAAAGCTGCGCTAGGGGGTAAGAGCTTGATTGTCAAGAGTTTAAGGGTTAGGGACTGGTTGTGACGCGCCTCACGATGACGGGTGCTTATGGTCACGGTCTAAGCCCTGGAGCGGCCTTCTAATCGAAACTGGCAGAATGCGCGATAGCTTGGACTAGGGGGTAGAAAAATGACCCGTGCGCTTGGCTACAAAGACAAGGTGCAAACGGCAGATGAGGCGCTGCAGTCTGTGCGTTCGGGTATGCGTGTCTACATTCAGCCCGGCTGCGCTGAACCGGAGACGCTGGTCGAGGCGCTCATGCGCCGCGGTCCTTTCGTGCACGATGTGGAAATCGTTCACCTGATGACCATGGGAGCCGCCCCGTATGTGGCTCCCGAGATGGAGGGACATTTTCGCCACAACGCCATGTTCATCGGCGCCAATGTGCGCGAGGCGATCAATCATGGCCGGGCCGACTACACCCCGATCTACCTGAGTGAAATTGAAAACCTTTTCGAGAGTGGCGCCATGCCGCTTGATGTAGCCCTGGTGGAACTCTCTCCCCCAGACTCGCACGGCTTCTGCAGCTTCGGCGTAGGCGTGGATACGTCGCTCACCGCCGCGAAATGCGCTCGCTTCGTCGTGGCGCAGATCAACGATCAAATGCCGCGCACCTTCGGAGACAGTTTTATCCATGTCAGTGAGCTGGACGCCGTGGTGGAGTCCTCCCGGCCCCTGTGCCCCATGAAGCAGGCGCCAATCACCGACCTGCATCGAGCTATCGCCCACAACGTCGCGGATTTGATTGACGACGGGGCCGTGCTGCAGACGGGCATCGGCGGCATCCCGGATGCCGTGCTGCCGGTTCTCATGGATCGCAAGGATCTCGGGGTGCACAGCGAGCTGGTTTCCGACGGCGTGATTGATTTGATCGAAGCCGGCGTGATTACGGGGGAGCGCAAGAGCTATAAGCCCCGGAAGATCATCCTGGGATTTGCTCTGGGCACGAAACGGCTGTTCGACTTCCTGGACAACAATCCCATCTTCGAGTTCCATCCCACCGCCTACACCAACAATCCCGGACTTATTGCCCGCAACGACAACATGGTCGCGATCAACTCCGCCCTGCAGGTCGATCTCACCGGTCAGGTCTGCTCCGATTCAATTGGAAACCAGTTCTATAGCGGTATTGGCGGGCAGGTGGACTTCATTCGCGGTTCTTCGCGCTCCAGGGGTGGCAAGCCGATTATCGCCATTTCGTCGACCGCAAAAAATGACACGATCTCGCGGATCGTTCCCATGCTGAGTCCGGGCGCGGGAGTGGTGACTTCCCGCGGGTTGGTCCGTTATGTGGTGACCGAATACGGGGTCGCATATCTGCACGGCAAGACCATCCGCGAACGGGCGCAGGCGCTCATCGACATTGCCCATCCCAAGTTTCGGGAAGAGCTTTATCAATTCTGCGAAACCACCAAGTGGCTGCAGCGGCCGACTGCGGCGGAGACCGCGGCAACCACCGGAGCGACAACGACAACGAGGTGAAGCATGGCAGTCCCAGCACGCGGTAAGATCACGATCGAGACTGAAGAATGCAAGGGATGCGGACTCTGCGTCGAGTCCTGCCCGCCCAAGTGTCTGGAACTGACCACCGAGTTGAACGTTTACGGAGCTCATCCCGTGCGCTACACCGGGGTCGGTTGCACGGGTTGCGGCATTTGCTTTTACTGCTGCCCGGAGCCGGGCGCGATCACCGTGTACCGCATCAAGGCGAAACCAAAGGCGCCGGCGCCGGCGCAAGGAGGCGAACTTGCGGCAGCTTTGTAAAGGTAACGTGGCGGTAGTGAAGGCGGCAATCCTCGCCGGATGTCGCGCGTACTATGGATATCCCATCACTCCGGCCAGCGAAATCGCCGAGTCCGCCGCCCTCTACTTCCCTCAGGTCGGCGGAACTTTTCTGCAAGCGGAGAGCGAAGTCGCCGCCATCAACATGGTGTATGGGGCAGCGGCGGCCGGGGTCCGCGTCATGAGTGGATCCTCCGGGCCCGGCATCAGCTTGATGCAGGAAGGGATGTCCTATCTGGCCGGCGCCGAACTGCCCTGCGTGATCGTCGATGTTATGCGCGGCGGACCCGGCCTCGGCAACATCGCGCCCGAACAAAGCGATTACTTCGCCATGGTCAAAGGCGGCGGCCACGGCAACTACCGCAATCTCGTGCTGGCTCCCGCCTCGGTGCAGGAAATGGCCGACCTGACCATGCTGGCCTTCGATCTCGCCGACAAATACCGCAATCCGGCAGTCGTGCTCACCGACGGTTTTGTCGGGCAAATGATGGAACCGCTCGATCTCGAAGTCCCAGACAAAGACCATGAGATCCCCCTGCCTGAAAAACCGTGGGCGGTCAAGGGAACCCCAGAGACCCGTGCCAACCTGATCAGTTCCATCTATCTCGAAACCGATGAACTCGAAGAACACCAGCGCCGCATGGAAGCCAAGTACATCCGCGCCCAAGAAGTCGAGCAGCGCTCGGAACTCTGGCACACCGAGGACGCCGACATCCTGCTGGTCGGCTACGGCATCGTCTCTCGAGTGTTGCTTTCCACCGTCGAAGCGCTGCGCAAGGATGGCGTGAAAGCAGGCCTATTCCGCCCCATCACTCTGTGGCCCTATCCGACGAAGACGCTGCAGAAAGCCGCAGCCAGAGTGCAAAAAGTCCTGGTCGTCGAATTAAGCAACGGACAAATGGTGGAAGATGTGCGTCTGGCGCTGAACGGCAAGGTGCCGGTGGAGTTCTACGGCCGGGTAGGTGGCAACGTGCCCTCGGTCGCCGAATTACGCCAACAAGTGTTCACCCGCATGCCCGTAGCGGTCTGAAGTAGTGGCGGTCTGAAGTAATGGGAAGGGCACGGCTTCAAGAGCCCCGGAGGGGCAACCGAACTTAGCCCAGCGCCGGGGCCCCCAGCACGCCCGCTTTTGGCGTGATGGGGTGGAGGGCTTCAGCGCTGGGAAGAGTGGAAAGAACAATTCAAGTCCCGGAGGGACGACCGAGTTCGCACGCACACTCTTTTAGGCGCTGAGTATCGACGAGGGAGTAGGTATCAGGTTCGAAAAGGATAACGAAAATGGCAAACGAGCGGGGAACCAGCGCAGTAGATCCTGAAGCGAAGTTTGAAGTAAAACTTGAAGTAAAGTCCGAGCCCAAGCCGCAAGCCAGCCCCGAAAACGACGCCTACGACACCATCCATTCCAAGTCGCCGCTGTTCTACGACCTGTACGAGCGCAAATCGGAACTGAAGCACCAGACCCACTACTGTCCCGGCTGCGGACACGGCGTGGCCCACAAGCTGATTGCCGAGGCGTTGCAGGAACTAGGTCTGCAGGACAAGACGATCTTCGTAAGTCCGGTGGGTTGCTCGGTATTTGCCTACTACTATTTTGACGTTGGCAATGTGCAGGCGCCCCACGGCCGTGCGCCCGCTGCGGCCACCGGAATCAAACGATCCCATCCCGACAAAATCGTTATCTCCTATCAGGGAGACGGCGATCTGGCCGCCATTGGCACCGCCGAGATTGTCCATGCCGCCAACCGCGGAGAGAAAATCACGGTCTTTTTCGTGAACAACGGAATCTACGGCATGACCGGTGGACAGATGGCGCCCACCACCCTGGTCGGGCAGAAGAGCACCACTTCTCCCTGGGGCCGGCGACCGTCGAACGAAGGCTTCCCTATCCATATGGCGGAACTTCTCGCCACGCTCGAAGCGCCCGCCTACATCGAACGGGTGGCGCTTTCCGACAACAAGAACATCATGAAAGCGCGGCGGGCGATCCGTAAGGCGCTCGAGATGCAACGCGACGGCGCGGGCTTCTCGTTTGTCGAAATCTTGTCGCCGTGCCCGACCATCTGGGGCAAGGACCCGGTGGAGGCGCGGCGCTGGGTTCTCGACAAGATGATGCCAGTCTTTCCGCTGAATGTTTTCCGCGACCGCCAGCCGGTAATTCCCGCCGGCAGTGAGAACGCGCCGCCGCAGCGCCCCGTGGCTGACGTTCTCGGCATCGCCGCGAAAGACGAAGCGCAACCTCCTTCCGAACACGACGCTTCCCTGCCGAAACACACCCACCATTTCAAGGATGTCAAGATCAAGATCGCCGGTTTCGGCGGACAGGGCGTGCTGCTGTTGGGACAGCTCCTCATCGAAATGGGTATGCGCGAAGGACTGGAAGTAAGCTGGCTCCCGTCCTATGGTCCGGAAATGCGTTCGGGCAGCGCGCACTGCCATGTCTGCTTGTCGAAAGAGCGGATCGGGTCGCCTCTGATCTCGCATCCCGATGTGCTCGTGGCCATGAACGAGTTCTCCCTGCGGAAGTTTGCACACGAGGTAAAGAGCGGCGGAATTATTCTCTACAACGGCGCCAGCGTTCCTGCCGACTTTACCGCGCCCGAGGTGCAGGTGGTCGCCATGCCCGCTTCCGAGATCGCCGACAAACTCGGCTCCACCATGGCCACCAACATCGTGATGCTGGGCGCGCTGCTGGAAGAGACCGAATGTCTGGCCCCCGGAACCGCCTTGAGCGTGCTCGAAGATAAAGTCAAAAAACTCGCTCTG
>JBGPFV010000207.1:0-5349 GCA_041483535.1 Terriglobia bacterium
AGCACTTTGTCGCCCTTCCCCTTCATGCCGCTGATGTTGGTGCTGATGGTGTAGACGATCACTTCCGCGCGCGCCGCCATATCGATGGCTTCCTCGCGGGTTACGTGGCTCAGGTTATCTTCCCCGTCGCTCAGCAGGATGATGGCGCGCCGCACCGGTCCCGTCTGCTCCTGCTTCATCAGCTTGTCCCGGCAAGCAAAGTAGAGCGCGTCGTACATGGCGGTGCCGCCGCCTGCCCGCAACATGCGCACGCCCGCCGAGAGATTCTCCGTGCTGTCGGTGAAGTCCTGCGTAACTTCCGGCGTGGCGTCGAAGCCGACCACGAATGCCTTGTCGTAGCGCGGGCGAATGATGGCGTTCAGAAATTCGATGGCCGCTTCCTGCTCGAACTTGAAGCGGTCGCGCACCGAGTTGCTCGCGTCCACCAGCAACCCCACCTGCAGGGGCAGATCGGTTTCACTGTGGAAGCTGCGCAGCTCGGCGGGCTTTTGATCGTCGACTACCCTAAAGTCGGTTCGCTTCAGATCCTTGATGTAGTGGCCGTGCCGGTCGGTAACCGTAAACACCACGCGAACTTCGTTGACGATGTGGATGATCGTCGCGACCGACTCGTCGGAATCGGACTTCGCTGGATTTTCCGCCTGCGGACCTTGCCCTGCCGCCGTCGGCGTCGCGGAAACGGAGGTGGTGGAAGCTGGCGGGGCGGGAGTTGGTGTGGGAGAAGCTGGTGCCGCTGGAGCCTGCGTCTGGTCGCCAGGCGAAGGGCTCGTTTGCGCGGGCGGATTCTGCGCTGCCGGCGCGGAAGCTGGCGGCGCCGTCTGGCCGATGAGCGAGCCAGCCAGCAATGGAAAAACGACGAGAAACAAGAAAACGCGAGATTTCATCAGGACGATTTGCTTAGAATTGATTTCTTCATTATAGCCTGCGATCCCGCCCGGTCGACGGCGCCGGGAAACAGCCGAAAAATTCCCTGTAGAGACGTGGCTTGCCACGTCTCCGCTCGGCAGGCGCTATCGCTCACCGGGGTGGAGACGCAGCCAGCCGCGTCTCTACATAGAGGCTCTGCCGGACGCCGGTTCCTGCCGGGGACCTTCCTGCCGAGCATTCTCCAGGCTTTCGAGCAAGTGCTCCAGTTCCGTCGGTAACGGCCGGCTGAACCTGAGCACCTCCTTGGTCCGCGGATGCGTCAACTCCAGCACCGCCGAATGCAGAAAATTTCGCTCCAGCTTCAGCGTCGCGGGCATGCCCGCCGCCCGGCGTTTATTCGACTGCGACCGCAATTCGCCCGGCGCGCCATAGAGCGCGTCGCCCACCACCGGATGTCCCAGCGACGACATGTGCACGCGAATCTGGTGCGTGCGTCCCGTCTCGATCTTGAGTTCGACCAGCGCGAACTTGCCGTAAGGTGAATCGATCTTTCGCTGCACCGCGTAATGGGTCACTGCCTCGCGGCCTCCAAAGCCTTTTGTCGTCATCCGTGTTCGCCGCTGCGAGTGGCGGCTGATCGCGCTTTGAATCGTCCCTCGATCCTGCTTCGGCCAGCCGTGCACGAGTGCAATGTAAGTCTTGTGTACCTCGCGTCCGCTGAATTGCTTCGCCAGCCGGCGATGCGCTTCATCGTTCTTCGCCACCACCATCAGCCCGCTGGTCGCCCGATCCAGCCGATGCACGATTCCCGGACGCAGTTCGCCGCCGACCGCCGAGAGCGTTCCAAAATGATGCAGCAGCGCATTGACCAGGGTGCCGCGGTTGCGCGCATCGTCGGTCGTTCCCGCTCCCGCGTGCACCATCATGCCCGCCGGCTTGTTGACGATCGCCAGGTCGTCGTCCTCATAAACGATGTCGAGCGCAATCTCTTCCGGGATCGCCCGCAGCGGAGGAGCCTGCGGCGGCCCGGCGACCACGATCTGCTCTTCGCCCTTCAGCCGCAGCGAAGCCTTCGCCGCCGCCTGGTTCACCAGCACCTCGCCCTTGGCGATGAGTTGCTGCACCCGCGCCCGGCTTACTTCTACTCGGCTGACCTCGGAAAGTTGCGTCGCCAGATATTGGTCCAGGCGCTGCCCTGCGGCGTCGGAAGATGCGGTTAGAGTGATGGGGAAGTCGAGCATTCAGCATTCAGCATTCAGCATTCAGCCGGCAAGTGCAAGGGGAATCGGTGCGGAGTTTAGAGCCCTAGAGAGTGTGCGTGAAAGCCTGGTCGCGTTGGAGTCTGTGTTGATAGCTTGAAGTCCAGTGAAAGAGTGAACGTACGATCCTCCAGCCGCGAAGCGGCGGAACAGGAAAGCCCGGCACGTGAGTGCCGGGTAAGCGGATGTGGGACAAATCGAGTCCCGCCAGGGACGGCACCTGAGTACGCCCTAAGCCCCCGAGCCCGATTTCTGAGTACGGAGCGCGGAATGTTGTGCGCCGCTCCTCAGCCACCAGATCAATCCACCGCCCACGACCAGCAGAATCGAAATCAACTGTGTTCCCGACATTACCCCGCCGAAAACTTCACCGCGTCCGGGATCGTCGCGCAGGAACTCGATGAAGTAACGCTCGATGCCGTACAGGATCATGAAGCTGCCAAACACCTGCCCATCGAACTTCTTCCGCTTGAACAGCCACGTCAGCAGCAGAAAATTGAAGAATTCGGCCGCCGCTTCGATCAATTGTGTCGGTTCAATCCTGACGCCGAGCGGAGTGCCGCTGACCGCATTCGCCAGAGGATTCGTGAAGACGACGCCCCAGAAGTGATGGGTAGGTTTGCCATAACAGCAGCCAGCCGAAAAACAACCAAAGCGTCCGAGGACGTGGCCCAAGGCCACTCCGGGAGCCGCCGCATCGGTGAAGCGCAGCGCCGGCATGTGATGACGCCGCATGTACCAGACCCCCATGAGCAGGGCGCCAATCAGCCCACCGGAAAATACGCCTCCCGCCTGCAGCGTGTTGAGGCTGAAAATCTCCCGCCAATTGTTCGCGTACGAACTCCAGTCGTTGATGATGTAAAGAACCTTAGCCCCGATAATTCCCGCGAGCACAACCAGAATGCCAAGGTTCCACGCATCGTCGCCGTTGATGCCCTGCTTCTCCGCGTTGCGCACGGTGATCCAGAGTCCGATCAGTACGCCCGAGGCGACCAGCACGCCATACGTGGGCAGGTAGAAACTGCCAATGTGAAAAAGTCTGGGGAACACGGTAGTTTAGATGCTCCGATTGCAGCTTGAGTACAACAGAGAGTCTAGCAGCAGGAAGGTCTCAGGTCTTAGGTGTTAGGTCTCAGGAAAAACAAAGGCTCCCAAAATCCAGTTCGTCCTAAGACCTGACACCTAAGACCTGAGACCTGAACCAAACAAGCCGACCCACTGGGCCGTGTGGTGGGCCGAGAATGAACCCGTCTCAGACGGTGGGAACCCGCCGCGACCCATTAGGCTTTTCCGCATGACGGAACATAGCACACAGGATCTTTTTGCGAGTCGAGTCCCCGTTCATTCGGCATTGGTTCAAAAATCGGTTGCCACCAACACCAACTCCGCAGGTCGGCTTTCACCTTCGATGCTAGGAAACTGGGAAGAGATTCGCAAGAGGAAAACGCAAAATAGTTGGCAGGAAGTTTGCTAGAGGTCGCGCTACAAAAGTGCGAAGAAGATGACCCGCAGGTTACGATCGATTTCCCCGGCCGCCGAAAGACCTTGAGTTTCGTCTCCGGTGGCCTCGTATCAGGGTATCGCTTCAGCGATACCGTAAATTTCCCGAAACAAAAGCCCCTTCAGGGGCTGGGTGTCGAGTCTCTTCAGCCCGTGCGCCGCCCATCCTGCAAGACTTCGTCCAGCGCGCTCGCCAGTTTGCTGGCCCGCTGCTGCGCCTCCGGAGAAGACTTCGCCAGCCGCCGCTTCAGCAGATGAAACTCATCCGCGATATTCAGCGCCGCCAGCACCGCCAGCCGCACCGAATCGACCGTCGCGGTCTGTGCGGATACCGCGCGCATCTTGCCATCCACGTACTCAGCCAACTTCAAAATGTAGTCCGCGTCCGAGCCCTTAAGGTTGTAAACCTGGTCGAAGATTTCGACGCGCACGCTGCCATTGGCGTTCGTCAACGCATCGCTCGGAGGTTGTTTGCTCGCAGTGGCCATGTCACTCCTCGGCGGATTTTTCCCTGCCCGATCACCGCTCGACCGCCGCTCGCCGGATGATTGCTCGCCGGATAAATGCTTACCGGATAAAAGTTTGCCCGATGAATGCTTGCCGCCCTCGCCTTCGCAGCCGCCCTTCAGCTGGCCGCCTGCTCCTGCGTCAGGCTTTCCATCTGGCTCAACATTTTTTCCACCCGCCCGCGTATGTCCTCGCGATCC
Organism: Terriglobia bacterium; assembly: GCA_041483535.1. Taxonomy (GTDB): domain Bacteria; phylum Acidobacteriota; class Terriglobia; order Terriglobales; family Acidobacteriaceae; genus Acidiflorens. The sequence continues at coordinate 4,334 of JBGPFV010000207.1, forward strand.
TTGCGCAGTTGAATCAGCTCGCGGCGCATGGTTTCGTTTTCTTCCTCGCGCTCTTCCAGTTGCTCCCGCAGCCGCTTGACATCGCGCTCGGCAGTGCCACGGGCTTCCTTGGCGGCCTTGTACAACTCAATGGTGCGATAAACTTTCTCTTCCAGAGCCTCAAAATCTTCAGCCGGAACCTCGGCAGCTACCTCTCCCACAGTCTTCACCGACATGGCCGCCACTCGCTTTCGGGGAATGTTTTCAGCGTTGAGCCGAAGTATAGCGCAGTTTGCTGTGCAAGAGCCGTTACTTTTGCCGCAACTCGTGCGCTTCCGACCTGTGCGTTTTCTGTAGAGACGGGGCTAGCCCCGTCTCCCCCGCGAGCGAAGATGAAATCAGACGCGTCTCTACCGGCGCGCCCGCACCTTCTCCAGTCGCAGTCCCGCCTCGTCCAGTGTCTCAGGTTTCTTGCAGAAGGCGAAACGTACCTGTTGGGATCCGTCTTTCGGATGCTTGTAGAAACTAGAACCAGGCACGCACGCGATGCCGATATCTTTGACCAGATACGCCGCGAACTCCACATCGTTCCGGAACCCGAAGGCGCTGATGTCAGTCATCACGTAATACGCGCCCCGCGGGCGGTAACAGACGAAGCCGGCTTTCTCCAGCGCCGGGATCAGATGATCGCGCCGCGTCCGGTACCGCTCGGCCAGTTCGCGGTAGTAACTGGCAGGCAGGCTCAACGCCACCGCTCCGGCCTCCTGCAAAGGCGCGGGCGCGCCCACCGTCAAAAAGTCATGCACCTTGCGGATCGCGTTCGTGATCGCCGGAGGCGCAACCGCCCAGCCGACGCGCCATCCCGTGACGCTGTAGCTTTTGGAGAGCCCGTTGATGGTGATCGTGCGTTCGCGCATGCCGTCAAGCCGCGCAATTGAAATGTGCTCCGATCCGTCGTAAAGAATGTGCTCGTAGATTTCGTCGGTGATGGCCAGCACGTTGTATTCCACGCACAGGTCGCGAATCAGTTCCAGTTC
>JBGPFV010000208.1:0-5344 GCA_041483535.1 Terriglobia bacterium
CTGTGCCCGGTGCAGACAAACTCCCGTCCGAGCCCACCGTATACGGGTAAATCGCGGGCGCAATCGGATAATTGGAGGCAGGCGAACAGGTGGGACAAGGAGGCGCACCCTGGTCCAGAACGAACGCAGTCGCCCCCGTCGGATCAAGCAAAATGTCCACGGGAAGTCCGCACGGGTTGGGGTTGGTGTCAGTCGCCGTGATAGGACACGTGCTCGCGTTCGAATTGACCAGCGACAGACCCCCGCTGTTCAAATCCATGGCAAACGTACTCACGTTGCTCCCCACCCCGTTGCTGCCCTGGGTCAGCACATACAACACTCCCGAGGGCCGGGACGAGGAACTGCCGCAATTCAGCAGAAACAAACTCAGGGCGCTCAGGCCCACGAGCCCAATCGAAACGCTTAATTTCTTCGACATCTATGCTCCCACCAATATGCTCCCACCAGGATCCCCCATCGGCGCGCTTTTTCGCCGCCAGGGTGTTTAGCCGCTTCCCGTCCGCAGGCATTCTCCCGCCTGCCGTCACGGAGACTGAAGCTTGTGGCTGAAATATATTTGTGTATCAGGAACCAGCGGGAAGAGCAAACCCCGGAACCGGTGAAACCGCCGGAATCCGGATTTCAATCTCTAACCCACCTTGCTTTCGGTTGGATGCGCGCAGTTGCCCACCATGTAACCTGATGGCCCGGTCCGCAATCGACAGGCCCAGACCCGCGCCCCCGGTTTGCCGGTTGCGAGCGTCGTCCAGCCGATAAAAGGGCTCAAAGATTTTTTCCAGCGCGTCCTCGGGAACGCCCGGGCCGCAATCCAGCACGCGAACCACAATCTCATCGCCACGGGCCGCCCGCTCCCGCTCCAGTCGCACTTCCACCGTCGTACCTTCAGCAGTATAACGCGTCGCGTTGCGCACCACATTCTCCACCGCGCTCCGCAGCAAGTCAGGGTCGGCTTCCACCAGAAATTCATCCGCCGCATCGGCCTTCGTATTGGCCAACGGATCGGCCAACGCCGTCACTCGGCAGCCCCGCCCCGGAGTTTCGTACTCCGCATCGTGCGCCACCTGCTCCACCAGTTCCCGCAGTCCGAAGCTGATCTTTCGCAGGCCGTCGGTCCGCGACTCCAGCCGCGAAATCGTCAGTAGCCGCTGGATCAGTTGATTCAGCCGGTCGGCCTCCAGTTCAATGCGATTCAGCGAGCTTGCCAGTTCCGGCGCAATCTCCGGCGCCACCTTCTGCCGCGCCAGTCCCAGCGCCACACTGAGCCGGGCCAGTGGAGATCGCAGTTCGTGCGAAACATCCTTCAGCAGCCGTGACTGCGAATCCACCAGCCCCTCGATCCGTTCGGCCATGCGGTCGAAATCGCACATCAACTCCGTGAGTTCGTCGCCTCGGCCGCTCGCCGGCGCGCCCGCGCGCGCGCTCAAGTCTCCCGCCGCCAGGCTCTGCGCCGCTTTCCGCAAACGCGTCACGGGACTCGTCATCGACCACGCCAACAGGTAGCACATCAGTCCTGAGGTGATAACCGCGATCGTGATTCCCAGCCCCGGGATCTCATGCGGCCCAAAAAACACTCGCGGTCCAGAGGGCAACTCCAACACCAGCGTGTATCGCTTTCCATCCAAGGTCAGTGCCTGGCGCAGAATCGGGTCCCGCATCAGTTTGTCCATCCATCCCCGGTGGTGGAGCGGACCGCCGCGCGGTGCGACCCCCTGCCGGACATCCTCAATCCAAGGCGGCACCAGCCGTCCGGTGAGTTCATGGCCGGACGGATCGAAAACGAATGCCCGCATGTGCTGGGTCCGCCAAAGTTCTTCCACATAATCGTGAGCGCCGCGCTCTCCGCCACTCTGGTAGGCGTTGACTACTTCCGCCAAAATTTGCGGCCCCTGGCTCTCCACCCCATGCCGCGCCGGACGGAGCGCGATGGTTACCAGAATCGCCAGCACCAGGAACAGCGCCTGGGCCGCCCAGAATGACAGGAAAATCTTGAGGAAAAGGCTCTTCATTCGTTGCGCATCCGGGGTTTCCCCCGTGTACCTCTGTGTCCTCTGTGGTTCAAGCTTTTTTCTTTGGGCCGCAACCGAAGTGTTACTTCTTTGCCTTCGCCGGCCGCGCAAACATGTATCCCACGCCGCGAATCGTCTTAATGTGGTCCCCGTCCTCTTCGGAGTCGCCCAGTTTCCGCCGAACCTTGCTGACGTGCATGTCGATGCTGCGATCGAACGGCATGAACTTGCGGCTGAGCACGGCGTTCACCAACCGCTCCCGCGTCACCACCCGCCCCGCCTCCCGCAGCAGCACTTCCAGCAGATTGAACTCCACCGAAGTAAGATCGACCGGCTGCCCCGCTCGCAGCACACTGCGCGTTGCCGGATCCAGTTCCACGTCGCCCACGCTCAGCACTTCCGGCACTCCGTCCGCCGCACTGACGGGCTGCGTCCGGCGCAGGATCGCCCGGATGCGCGCCACCAACTCCCGCGGGTTAAACGGTTTCGGAAGATAATCGTCCGCCCCGATTTCCAGTCCCACGATGCGGTCCACATCTTCGCCGCGCGCCGTCAACAGCAGCACCGGAATCTTCGACACGCTGCGAATCCGCCGCAGCACTTCAAAGCCATTGATCCCCGGCAGCATCACGTCGAGCACCACCAGCGCATACTCCTTGCTCAGCGCCTGCTGCAGCCCCTGTTCGCCGTCATGGACGGCCTTCAGGCTGAACCCTTCGGCCCGCAGGTACTCCTGCACCAGAGCGCACAATTCGACATCGTCGTCGACTACCAGTACGTGGTCCATGCTTCTATTCATTCAACACCTTCGCCTGACTGTACGCGGTAAAGATTTGTGATTGTATCGCTTCTAGCTTCTAGCTCCTGGCTTCTGGCAAGCGGGGTTAGCTAGTAGCTAGGAGCCAGCGGCCAGTAGCTCTTTACAAAACTTTACCGCGCTTGACCGACTCTTTACCTCATCTCTTCCGGAGCAGTGTTCTTATCAGCATAGATGTTCGGGCTGCCTCCCGGACCCTACGAGATCAATAGCACGTCAAAAGGAGTCCCAATGAAATCAACTCGTACACGCATTCTCATCATCGGCGCCGCTGTACTGCTGATTGCGGCCGCCGCGATTGCGCAGGGTAGGCACGGATTTGGTGGCCACGGCGGCGACTTCCACCGCATGCTCAGACAGCTCGATTTGACCGCCGACCAACACAGCCAGGTCAAGGCGATCTTTGAAAAACAGAAGCCAGCCCTGCAACCACTGATGCAGCAGATGCGGCAAAACCACCAGGCGATGAAAGCTCTGGAGGCCAGCGGCCCCTTCGACGAAAGCAAAACCCGTGCCCTGGCGACGCAAAATGCGCAAACTATGATTGAGCTCCAAGTTGCGCACGCCCGCATGAAGTCCGAAATCATGCAAATTCTAACCCCCGATCAGAAAGCCAAACTGGCTCAGATCGAGGCCAACAAGGAAGCGCGCATGCAAGAGCACATGAAAAACCACATGCAGCATCCGCCCGAGGACTAACTCTTTATCGCGAGCACTCTCTCCCAACCGGGTGAGGAACGGAACCTCCAACCTCCGTCCTCGCCCGGCTTTTTCCATCTGGAGAAGCCGAATGCAACGCGCCGACCTGCTCTACTCGGGATTGATGTTCGCCGCCGGCCTGCTGTCCCTCTGGACCGCGCTGCTGCTCACCGCCACCTTAGCAGCTCTCGCGCCCGCGCTCCGAAAATCCGCACCCAGCGCTGCTACAATTTCATCTACAGAACATCACTATCATGGTGCCCAAGAACCTACGTCCCCTAGTTCCCTATCTGAAGCACCACCGCGCCGGTCTGCTATGGGGCGGACTCTGCGTTCTATGCAATAACGGCGTCTGGATCCTCTTCCCGCAAGTCCTCCGCCGCGCCGTCAACGATCTCCACACCGGAGTAACCCGCCAGAAACTCCTAACCTACGCCCTGCTCGTCCTGGCCATCGCACTGATCAAAGGCATCTTCCAATTCTTGACGCGCTGGGTGGTCATCGGCATCTCCCGCGATATCGAATTTGATTTGCGCAACGACCTGTTTAAGCACCTCGAGCGCCTCTCCTACTCCTACTACCAGCGCAACCGCACCGGCGACATCATGGCCCGCGCCACCAACGATCTCAACGCCGTCCGTATGCTGCTAGGCCCGGCCATCATGTACTCGGCCAACACCATCGTCTTCACCGCCGGTGCGCTGGCCTTCATGCTCGCCATCAGTCCCAAGCTCACCCTGTTCGCCTTTCTCCCGCTGCCCATCGCCAGCATCGTCATCCAGTATTTCGGACGCCGCATTCACGAGCGCTTCGAACGCATCCAAGCCATGTTCTCCGACATCTCGGCCCGCGCCCAGGAAAATTTCTCCGGCGCCCGCGTCATCCGCGCCTACGTCCAGGAGCAATCCGAAATCGCCGCCTTCGAAACCGCCAACCAGGAATACATCCGCCGCAGCCTCGGCCTGGTCCGCCTCATGGGAATGCTCTGGCCCACCCTCGAACTCATGCTCGGAGTCGCCGTAGTCATCGTGCTCTGGCTCGGTGGACGACAAGTTCTTCAAGGAAGAATCTCGGTTGGCGACTTCGTAGCCTTCAACACCTACATGATGCAACTCACCTGGCCGGTCATCGCCCTGGGATGGGTCATCAACATCTTCCAGCGTGGAACCGCGTCGATGGTACGCATTCAGGAAATCCTTTCCCAGCAACCCGAGATCGCCGACGTAGCAAGTGGAGCGACGGGCGTCTCGCCCGTCCACGAGAACGCCGGCACCCAGATGACCTCCACGAGCGTGTCTCCCGGCGACGCCGCCATCCGAGGTGAAATCGAATTCTGCAATCTCAACTTCGCCTACAACGGCACTGCCGTTCTAAAGGACGTCAACCTCCGCATCCCCGCCGGCTCCAGCCTCGCCATCGTAGGCCCCACCGGCGCCGGCAAAACGACGCTCGTCAATCTCATCCCCCGCATCTACGACGCCGAGCCCGGCACCGTTCTAATCGACGGCCGCCCCATCCGCCAGTTCCCTCTCGACGCCCTCCGCCGCCATATAGGATTCGTTCCCCAGGAAACCTTCCTCTTCAGCGACACCATCCGCGAAAACATCGCCTACGGCATCGCCCAGGAAGAAGGCGAAGCCACGCCGGAAGAAATCCAAGCCGCCGCCACCGCCGCCAACATAGCCCAAGACATAGAAGGTTTCCCCGAAGGCTACAGCACCACCGTAGGCGAGCGCGGCATCACTCTCTCCGGAGGCCAGAAGCAACGCACCGCCATAGCCCGCGCCCTCCTCCGCAGCCCCAGCATCCTCATCCTGGACGA
>JBGPFV010000209.1:0-5339 GCA_041483535.1 Terriglobia bacterium
CGGAGACGGTGGTCTCACCACCCTGGGCGTCGACGACGTAGCCTCCGAAGATGAAGACCTGATCGTGAAGTGCGACCGCCGACGCCGCCAGGCGCCCGGCCACGCCCGGCACGGGACGCTTTTCCGTCCACTTGCCGCTGCCCGGATCCAGTTCGTAGGCGCTGGTGGTGATTGCATCCCAGGTTTTTTTCGGGCCGATGCCCATGAAGGAAAAAATCCTGGCTCCGCCCTCGTCATGCGAAATGGCCACCGCGTTGTTTGAGACGGGCGCGGGCAGCGGGCTGAGTTTTGGTTCGTCGGCGGCCTGAAGGTGGGCCGCTAGAAAAAGACAGAGCGAAGTTTGGAGGAGTTTGGCCGATACGGAATTCATCGGTGAAATGATAGCAGCGAAGGGAGAACACGATGGGCGGCGCAGAAAATTCGGCTATTGGGCCGATGAGGGCTCAGCGGTCCCCAGTTCCTCACGACCGCTGTTAAAGTCGTGCTCAAAATGCCAATGGACCTCTCGAATTTGCGGAGAAGCCGACAAAATTTCGTGGATAGCCCGAACCGCAGTCGGCTGGATGCCCCGTTTGCGAGCTCCCAGCAGGGATGCAATAAAGCCCCGGCTCCGTTCCAACCAACCAATCCATAGGCCTTCCTCGTTGTTGTCCCCCGGACGACACCCAATTACAAAGCAGTGTTCGATACCAGACACGCTAAAGCCGAAGTACCAGCCGAAGTCCTCTTGCCTGGGCACTTCCGTGGCCTGATAACCCTTACTACGCAACTGCTCTGTGAGCCACTTCGCCAGGTCGTCCCCGAAGCAACAAGGATTGATGAAATATTCTTTCGCCTCGGACGTGTTGAAGGCTGAGCTCCTAAATGTGACGAGCGTTTTGACCGTCGTGTCCATGATTTCTGAATAGGATTCTATTGAAAGAACATGAGTCAAAACCACGTGCGCTTGCGGTATTCGCGATAGGCGTCGCCGAACTTTGCTTCGAGCACCGCGGCTTCGCGCCGCGCGCGAATGATCTGCATAGGAATGATGACAACCAAAAGCAGCGCGATGACGGGCCGCCGCACGATCAGAATCAGGCCCGTGATAAGAGTCACGCTGGAAATGTAAATCGGATTCCGGATCCGCGAATAGATTCCCGCGGTCACCAGCTCTGTGGCTTTGGCCATGACCGAGAACGAGCGGCCGAGGGTGATGCGGCCGACGATCACGCCGCTCAGACCAATCAGACAGAGAGCGAGCCCCAACCATCGTGTTGCATCATGCGGACCCGGTCTCAACACAAAAGTGGTGTAAATGGCATACAGGCCAGCCAGCAGCGGCAGCCAGACACGAAGCATGCTTCCCCGATCTCCCATCGGCGTTACTCCACAAATCTCTGGCGCACGGCGTGGATGAAATCGGTGTAAGCGGGTTCGCTGCCGGAAGCGCGCATCCGCAGGGCGATCTGCCCGCGATGATACGCCGAGTGAAAAAGCACGTGCGTCAGGATGTCTTCCACGCGGCTTCGCCAGAGTTCGCCTTTGCTGTTGCGGTAATCGACTTGGTCGTCGAGCGAGCTGGGCGCGAACTGGTTGGCGACCCGCGTAAGGTAATTTCGCCAAGCCGCCGACATTTCATCCGCCAACGCCGCGCAATCGTCAAGGGTGGAAGTGGGCCAGACCGGCATGCTCTGGGGTTGCTTCAGGATGCGTTCCAGCCACAGCTTCTGCGCCGAAAGAATGTGCGCCATGCGTCCGAGCGCGTCCGGGGAAACGGAATTCGCGGCGCGCATGGCGGCGAGACATCCGCGATTTGCCCAGTCATCGTAGGCAAACATCCGAAGAAAATCTTTGGCGTGCATGGAACTCCTCTTGACCAGATGCATTGCGACTGGCTGCGCAAAGACGATACGATGACAGACGATACGATGACCGACCTTACTATAACAACCGGTGCGATGACGGGCATGGCGGCGCGGCACCGGCTCAACGGCAGCCGCAGTCCGACCGCAGCGGCTAACGCCGGTCGTCAAGCAAAGGCAGTAATCGCAGCACTGAAGCGCTGGGCCACCCACAGTCTGGCCCCCGTCGTTGTTGTTGCTACCTCAGTAATTGCCACCTCACTCTGCTTATTTTCGGTGGCCGCGTCGGCGCAGACCGAGACTCCGACTCCAGCCCAAACCCGCGAGCAGTTGTTGCAAGAACTGGATTCGGGTCAGTTGCGCGACGCCGTCGTGCTGGCTCAGCAGGCGGTTTCGCGTTGGCCGCGCGATGCGGAATTCCGCCACTACCTGGGCGTGGCCTACTTTAAAATGGGCGATCTCAAGCAAGCTCAGGAGCAGCTCACGCGAGCGCGAGAACTGAACCCGAAGGATGCCACGACGCATTTCGATCTGGCGCTGGTGTTCTTGAGCCAGCAAAATTACCCGGGTGCGGCGGACGAACTCGAAGCGGCGATCAAGCTCAGTCCTTCGAGCGCGAACGCGCTCGCGCATCAGTTGCTGGGACGAGCGTATCTGAATTCGAATCGCAGCTTGCAGGCGATCGAAGAATTCAAAACCACCCTGAAACTTGACCCGGCGATGAAGCTCGGACACTACCACCTGGGATTTGCCTACTTCAGTCTGGGGCGCAACGACGAAGCTATCGGCGAGTATAAGGAGGAGTTGCGCCGGTCTGGGGAGAGTCCGGTGGTGGTCGACGCGTTGGGACACACGCTGCTCGCGAGCGGAAAATATGCGGCGGCCGTGACCTATCTGCGGCGTGGCACGGAACTGGACGCGCCCAATCCCGACGTCTGGTACGACCTGGGCAAAGCGCTGGCGCTGGCTGAGCAGTGGGCAGCGGCTGAGCCTGCTTTACGGAAAGCAGCGGAACTGAATCCGAAGGACCCGAGCCCGCACTACCAATTGGCTCGCGTCCTGGAAAAACTTGGCAAGACCGACGAAGCACGAAAGGAACGAGAACGCTTCGCGGAACTGAAGAAGGCGCAACCGGCCACGGCGGGAATGGCCACCGGGCGCGATCAGTGAGAGCGATTCAGCGCATGAGAAAACTGCGGGTTGCGGTTGCGGCGGTCTTCCTGCTGGGGGCCCTGTCGATGGCACTGAGTCTGACGACACTGACCGGCGGTTGGATTCTGTGGGGAACTGCGCAGACGGCGCCGAAACATCCGGCAGCGGCAACCAAAAGTCCAGCCGCGAAGCCGGTTCGCTCGGCGCAAAAGCCGGGCACGAAGACTCCCGCCGCCAATCCACCGCTGTTCGTTGACGTCACGCAAGCCGCTGGCATTGACTTTCACCTGAACTGCGGCAGCCGGGAAAAGCTCTACATCGTGGAAACCCAGTGCGGTGGCGCGGCCGCGTTCGACTACGACAACGACGGATGGATGGATATTCTGCTGGTGGATGGATCTTCCATCGAAGACTACCGCGCCGGCAAGTGCCATCCGCCGCGCCTCTATCACAACAACCACGACGGCACATTTACCGACGTGTCGGCGAAGTCGGGCCTGAATTTCTGTGGCTGGGGATACGGCGTGGCCATCGGCGACTACGACAACGACGGCTGGGAAGACGTCTACATCACCGGTTTCCATGGTTCGGCTCTGTACCACAACAACCACGATGGCACCTTCACCGACGTCACCGCGAAAGCCGGCGTGGCCAACGCCAGCGAGTGGGGAACCAGCGCGGCCTTCGGCGATTACGACAATGATGGCTATCTCGATTTGTTCGTCGCCGATTACGTCGATGTGGACATGAACAACCTCCCGCCTTTTGGCGTGGGCCCGTTCTGCCAGTACCGAGGCATCCCCGTGAATTGCGGCCCGCGCGGACTGAAGGGCGCGCGCGACCGCCTCTATCACAACAACGGCGACGGCACCTTTACCGACGTCACGGAAAAGCTCAACATCGATCCCGACCGCTACTACGGACTGGGCGTGTTGTGGCTGGACTACGACAAAGACGGGTGCCTCGATCTCTACGTCGCCGACGACTCTTCGCCGAGCCTGCTCTATCACAACGACTGCAAGGGTGGATTCACCGAAGTCGGCGCCGAGGCCGGTGTGGCCTACAGTTCCGACGGACACGAACAGGCGGGCATGGGCGTTGACTCCGCCGACTACGATCGCGACGGCTGGCCCGACATCGTGAAAACCAACTTCTCCGACGATACCAAGAACCTCTACCACAACGACCACAACGGCGAGTTCACCGACATGGCGGGCGCGGCGGGCATCGGCGCCATTGGTTACCCGTACCTCGGCTTTGGGGTCAAATTTTTCGACTTCGACAACGATGGCTGGCCCGACATTTTCATGGCCAACGGCCACGTGGACGCGCAGGTTGAAGGGCAAACTTTCGGCGTGGGATACGCGGAGCAGCCGTTTCTGTTTCACAATTTGAAGAACGGGAAGTTTGAAGAAGTCGGCCAGAAGTCCGGCGGCGCCCTGGCGAAGAAGTATATTGGCCGCGCCGCCCTCACTGCCGACTTCTGGAATCGCGGCCGCCAGGATCTCCTTTTCACCAATATGGATGGCTCCCCGGTTCTGTTACGCAACGAAGTTCCGTCCCCCGGCCACTGGCTGCGGATCAAGACCATCGGCAGCAAATCGAACCGCGATGGCTTCGGTGCCAGGATCGAGCTCACAGCCGAGGGATCGACCCGTTACGCGGAAGTTCGCGCCGGAAGCAGCTTTGAAAGTTCGAGCGACCCGCGCACCCATTTCGGCCTGGGCTCGGCGACTATAGTTGACGCGATCATCATTCGCTGGCCGAGCGGGCAGGTCGACAAGCTGGGACCGGAAGCGGCGGACCAGGAACTGGTTGTCCGAGAGGGAAGCGGGGTCATCGAAAGAAAGCCATGGAAAGAAAGCCATCGAAAAAAAGCCAGGGAAGCCAATTGAAAGAAGGCAGATCCCGATAAATCTACGGAATTTAGTAGTTTAGATTATTTTGATCTTCAATTACTCATAGATAACAGCGGCCAGCATACCCGTAAGTATTTGAAAACTAATGGCATTGTTGTTTGGCGCAAGAAGTGCCACGCTACTCCGAAAGCACTATTGGTCGGTGGTGTGCGGAGGCAGGCTAGCTGTTTTTCAGGCCTTTTCTCTGGTTACATCAACAGAATCAGCAAGATAGATTGACAGTGCGGTGTTGCGAGGCGCGAAATTTTGCGCTTCAGGGTTTAGCAGGTGATGCAGTTACACCCTGCAACAAGAGTTTGGAAGATCGAGTTCGCAAGCAAAGTCTTCGTGCAAAACGACAACCATCAACGCGTCACAGTCTCCAGGGGGTAAGTAAATGAAAAGATTGCAGTTCTGCCTCGTAGTTTTTGCCGTACTGGCCCTA
>JBGPFV010000210.1:0-5335 GCA_041483535.1 Terriglobia bacterium
CTTTTTCTTCATCGCCGACTGGCACGCGTTGACCACCGACTACGCCGACACCTCGCGTCTGAAAGAAAACTCGGTCGAGGTGCTGCTGGATTGGCTGGCGGCGGGGCTTGATCCCGCGAAGTGCGTCATGTTCATCCAGTCCCATATACCGGCGCATGCCGAATTGCACCTGCTGCTTTCGATGATCACTCCCCTCGGCTGGCTCGAGCGCGTCCCGACCTACAAAGAGCAGAGGGAAAACATCAAGGAAAAAGACCTGGGCACCTACGGGTTTCTCGGCTATCCCGTCCTGCAGTCGGCAGATATTTTGATCTACAAGGCGGACGTAGTCCCGGTCGGCGAAGACCAGGTGGCGCACGTGGAACTGACCCGCGAGATCGCGCGGCGTTTCAACGGCTTTTACGCCGGCAAACGCGAATATGTTTTCCCCGAACCGGCGGCCCTGCTCACGCCCGCCCCCCGCCTGCCGGGCACTGACGGCCGCAAGATGTCGAAGTCCTACGGGAACGCGGTCATACTCACCGACCCCGAGCCCGTGGTGCGCCAGAAGCTCAAGACGATGGTCACCGACCCCGCCCGCGTGCGGCGCACCGATCCCGGCAATCCGGACGTTTGTCCCGTAGGCGACCTGCACAAAATCTTCAGCGGCAAAGAAACGATGGCGAAAGTCTACGAAGGCTGCCGCTCGGCCGGAATCGGCTGCATTGAATGCAAGAGTTGGGTCGCTGATGCCCTGGTACAGATCCTCAACCCCATGCAGGAGCGCCGCAAAAAATACGAAGACAGTCCGCGCCTCGCCTGGGATATTCTGGAAGCCGGCTCGGCCCGCGCCCGCGAGGTCGCAGGCGCCACCATGCAAGAAGTCCGCGAGTCCATGGGGCTGGACTATAGTTCGAACGTGGGTTCGAACTATGATCGGGAAAAGGATTCCCCGCAGTGACGGATTTGTCCCAACCTATTTCTCCTGTAGAGACGCGGCTTGCCGCGTCTCCCCTGTCCGCCGAGGGCAAGCCTGCAGCGGACAAATCCGTCGCGGTCAAGACGGGTAAGGACGATGCCAGCGATTTCCCCTTCGCCATCGCGCTGGGCGAAATCTACGAAGGCCCGCTCGACCTGCTGCTCGACCTGATTCGCAAGCAAGACATCAATATCTACGACATTCCCATCGCGAAGATCACGGCGCAATACCTCGCATATGTGGAGCGTATTCGCGAACTCGACGTGAACATCGCCTCGGAATTTATCTACATGGCGGCGGTGCTGATTCACATTAAGTCGAAGATGTTGTTGCCCCGCGATCCGCTGGCTCCCGCCGATGCCCAGGATGACCCCCGCAACGAACTAGTCAACCGCTTGCTGGAGCACGAAAAGTTCAAATCCGCGGCACAAATGCTATTGCAAAAGCAGCAGATCGAGGACGCGGTGCTGAGCAATCCCGCAATCCGCGAGTTCATGGACGCCGAAGGCGCCGAGCCCGAACTCGCCGCCGATGTTATCGACCTGGTCAAAACCTTCCAGCAAATACTGGACCGGGCGCGCACCCGGCCGATCCTCGAAGTGGACGAAGAGACCGTAACCGTCGGCCAGATGATCCAGTACCTGCACCGCCGCCTCTCCCTCGAAGATCGCCCCATTCGCCTGAAGCAGATGCTGCGCAATGTACCGTCGCGACCGGCCCTGGTCTGCATGTTTCTGGCGTTGCTCGAACTAGTAAGATTGCAAGCGATCCAGGTGCGCCAAGACCACGTCTTCGGCGAAGTGCTCGTGCGCAAGCACTCCCACTTCGAAGAAGTGATGACCGAGCAAGCCGCCGTGCGTGATGATTGGAGATGAAAAGAAATGGTCAGTGGAGGGACGGGCGTCTCGCCCGTCCAGCCGGGCGGAGACGCCCGGCCCTCCACCGGCGAGCGCTGACAGCCAACTTATGAGTCTCAAAGCCCAACTCGAAGCCATCATCTACGCGGCGGAAACGCCGATTTCGCTCGACCAGATTTCCGCGCTCGTGAAGGACTCTCTGCTCGCGGAAACTCCCGGGATCGATCCGGCGGAAATCAAGTCGCGCATCCGCGCCACGCTCGAAGAACTCATTGCGGACTACTCCGGCGCGGTCCACGGAATCGAAATTCGCCAGGTTGCCGGCGGATACCGCATGTCCACCAAGCCCGAGCACCACGACGTGGTGCGCGCCTTCGCCAAGAGCCTGAAGCCGCCTTTCCGGCTGTCGCTCCCGGCGCTCGAAACTCTTGCCGTCGTCGCCTACAAGCAGCCGGTCACGGTGCCCGAGATCAGCGAAATCCGCGGCGTCGATTCCGGCGGTGTCATCGCCACCTTGCTCGACCGCAAGCTGATTACGACCGCGGGCAGAAAAGCCGTAATCGGCCGCCCCATTCTCTACAGAACCAGCAAGGAGTTTCTGCTGCGCTTCGGTCTGAAAGACGTCAACGAACTGCCCAGCATGGAGGAATTCGAGAAACTGCTGGCGGAGTCGTTTCAAAGCGACATGATTCCCGGTGAACGTACGCCCGCGGACGAGTCTCTAAGTTTGCCGTTAACTGCTGGGGATGATTCTTCAGCTATAGATTATGGTTCTTTCGAAACTGCTTCCGAAGCGGAAAGTACTTCTGCCATTGCCGGCTCCGCTCTCGCCAGTAAAGGAGAGGAAGCCGAAACGCCCGCCGCCACTAAACCGGAGTAGCCATCCATGCCTGCCGAACGTCTGCAAAAAATAATTGCCGCCGCCGGAGTCGCATCCCGCCGCAAAGCCGAAGACCTGATCGTCTCCGGCCGGGTTGTGGTCAATGGCCAGGTGGTCACCGAGCTCGGCACCAAAGCCGATCCCGAACAGGATCACATCCGCGTCGATGGCAAACTGCTGCAAGGCCCCGAACGTTACACCTACGTCGCGCTCAACAAGCCCAAGGGATATGTGACCACGGTCAGCGATGAGAAAAAGCGTCCTACCGTGATGGACCTGGTGAAAAAAGTGAAAGGGCGCGTCTATCCCGTAGGCCGTCTGGACTGGGCCAGCGAAGGCCTTCTGCTGATGACGAACGACGGCGCGCTGGCCAACGCTCTGATGAAAGCCGCTTCCAACGTGGCGAAGACTTATGTCGTGAAGGTCGCCGGCCAGCCCGATGAGGCCAAGCTCGACAAGCTGCGCCGCGGAGTTTCCATTGCCGAAAAAGGCGGCCGCCGCGTGCGCACGGCTCCGGCAAAGATTCGCCTGATTCGCGAAGGCGATAACCCCTGGCTGGAAGTGACCATCATTGAAGGCCGCAACCGCCAGGTCCGAAAAATGTTTGAAGAAGTCGGGCACCACGTGGAGAAAATTCGCCGCGTGCAATACGGTCCCCTCGCGCTCGACGTGCCGCCGGGAGATTGGCGCAACCTTACTCTGCTCGAAGTGGCCAAGCTGAAAACCGCCGCCTCGGGACCGAAACTTACCCTTCCGCCTAGTGTGCCCACTCCGCTGTACGCAGCGAAGGCGCCAACCAGCAAGCGGCCGCGCGTGTCGAAATCGTCGAGCCGATCGCGTTCACCCAGGCCATCGCGCCCCGCGAAGCACTCGTCGAAATCGCCCGCACCGAAGCGCCAGCACAATTAAAGCGAATGCAATGGTTGCCGTGACCACAGACAGCAGCCGAGTTGCGCTCGGCTTGGACGGGCGAGGGCGCCCGTCCCCAGACAGTTCCCCGCTCTACCGCTTTGCTCCCGTAATCATCGCCAGCCGGGCCGCGCCGTACAAGCCGGCATCGGTCCCGAGCAGCGCGCGCGCGATGATGGTCTTGTGGCCGGGACCGGCCTTCACACGCGCGGAAGCTCCCTCGCGTTTGGCCAACGGATCGGCCGGCGCCGTGGCCGCGTACACCAGGGCGCGCCGCCGCAACTCTTCGAAGATCGAGGGCGAGAAAGCTTCCCACGCGCTCGCAACTCCTCCGCCAATCACGTAAATCGGCAGGTTCAAGGAATTCACCATCGTCGAAAGCACAATCCCCAAACAACGGCCCATGTACCGGAAAATGCGGCGCGCATCTTCATCGCCCTGCATCGCGAGATGGTAAATCGATTCCGCGCTGAACTCCGGATCGGAGTCAGCCGCGCGCGCCAGCGCCGACGCGCCGTTCGTCGCAATCGTTTCCCGCGCCATTCGCACCACCGCCGTCGCCGAAGCGTATTGCTCCAGGCATCCTCGATTCCCGCATCCGCAGGGGTGTCCGTCCGGCTCCACGGTCGTATGCCCCAACTCGCCAGCCATGCCATTCGCGCCGCGCCAAATCATGCCGCCCAGCACCAGCCCGCCGCCAACGCCGGTACCGAGCGTCAGCATCGCCATGTCGGCATAATCCTTGGCCGCGCCCAGCCATTTTTCTCCGAGCGCCGCCACATCGGCGTCGTTTTCGAGGACTACCGCGGTCTTCAGGCGCTCCTCAATGGCGGCGCGAGCTGGATAGTCGACCCAGTCCGGCAGGTTCGGCGATTCGCGCACCAGTCCAGTCTGCATGTCGATGATGCCGGGCACGCCAATGCCGATCCCCATCAGTGGAGCACTGTTCCTGTATTTCTCCGTTAGGCGCTGGATGGCATCGCACATGTCGCCGATGACGTGATCGCGTCCCCGGGAAACCTTGGTGTCGAGCGTGACTTTCTCGACGAGTGTGCCTTGCTCGTCCACGGCGGCGATGCGCAAGTTCGTGCCGCCCAGGTCCACTCCAATGGAGAACTTATTCATGATGACTGACTCGGTGTTCCGTTCGACGGGTTATGGGGCGAAGCTTCTAATTCCATCCTCTTTTTTACAGGGGCAGGTGTCAATCCGTCAACATATTAAATCGTTCTATTAGGGCTATTTTTGACACTTTGAACAATAATGACTGCTGCGGCCGGACAGCACAACGCGCCGGATTGCGGTCCGGCACACCAGGCACGGCTCCCCCTCGCGGCCATAGACTCGATGCTGCAGCTGGAAGAATCCTTCTTCTCCATCCGCGTCCACGTAATCGGAAATCGAAGACCCGCCCAGCGCGATCGCCTCGCGCAGCACTTCGCGCACCGCCCGGTGCAGCTTGCCCAATTGCTCCCGCGTGATCGCCGCCGCCCGCCGCCGGGGACGGATGCCCGCCCGAAACAACGACTCGTCGGCATAAATGTTGCCCACGCCGCGCAGCAACTTCTGGTTCAAAAGCGCGCTCTTGATCGGAGTTTTGCGTCCGCGAAAAAGCGCCACAAACCGCTCTTCGCTCACCTCCAGCGGTTCCACGCCGCCGGGATCGAAACCTCCAGCATGAACGCTGAGCTTGCCAAACATCCGCGGATCGATAAACCGCAGTTCGCGCCC
>JBGPFV010000211.1:0-5331 GCA_041483535.1 Terriglobia bacterium
GGGTGGGCTTCAATGCCAGCCACAGCATGGGGGCTATTTTGTTCGGCTTGGTTTTCGGCTTTCTCGCATTGGCTCACGGCCAACTCCTCTTTCAGTCACCGTTCCTGCTGGTTGCCGGGCTGGCAATGCTTGGTGGTTTGGCTGTGCTCGCCAAGGTTTATTGGTTCAGTACGCCGTTCACAGGCATCTGCATTTCTTTGGCTTGCTATATCGCCAGCATGGCGCTATCGCGGGCCTGACCATGCGCTCCAGCCGACCCACAACCCTCCGCTTCGCTACGGGTTGCGGGAGAGAGTGCGGGTCGTCTGGCGGCCCCGGCTACGATTCTTTCTCAAGATGAAGGTCTGAGCTCCGGCAACGTAAAGCGGGGTCAAACGGTGCCGGCGGTTTGGAGAGCCCCGCCCTTCGCTTCGCGATAGGACGGGCCACCCTCCGCATCTCGAAAATCGCGAGACGTGGGGACACCGGCCCTATCCTTTACTTCACCGATGGAGGAAGAAGTACATCAGCGCGGCGACTATCGCTAGCGTCAGGATGAAGCGGAGGATAGTCCCGCTACTGCTCCTCGCGGGCATGATCGGAGAGCTATCGGCAGAGTTCACAAACTGGGTATTCTGAGCGTCTGCAGCTTGAATCGAGTTTGGGTCACTGAGGGCCGGTGTTGGCGAGCCTGTCGAGAAACTTACTTTTCGGTCCACGAATACCTTGACGTCTCCAGAACCAAGTTGGCCGGCGAGTGCTTGAGACAGTTCGGGCGTGAGGTGTTTGCCGAGCAAGCCCACAACTTTCTCCACGAAGTGGTTCTCGATCTCCGCATGGGTAGCTCCGGTGATTGGTAATTCCTTGCCGTCGGTTGAGTGGAGAATGAACCCGCCTCCGGGCCTGTGCTCGATGTGAAAGGCAAACTTGAGTTCTTTATTTTCGAGCGGAAGTCTTAGCCCGGGGAATTCGGCAGCCAGCGCGGCGCTGATGTTTGCCTGGATCTTCTGTTGTAGCTCCTCGCGCGTCGGAGCTTCCAGCGGCGGCACGGTGGGATCGCTGGCGTGAGCCATGAATCCACCTTCGGGCTTGGGCTCGATGCGGTAAGTGAAATGCGTGATCAGGCGTTTGAGTCCGAGAACCATGCTGCGAGATTGTAGCGCGATTTGCACTGGTCATCGTGGTTACGTCCGTGTGTAGGCGCTGATCGGGAAGATAACAATCTGTTTAGGATCGTTGTGTAGGAGCGCAGGCGGGTGGGCTGATTCGATAACCGTATCGGCTCCTTTCCTCCGAGCCTTGGTTGGTTTGAGCAACCCAAGTTTACTCGGCGGCTCGGAGCCGACACGGTTATCGAATCAGCCCCCACCCAAAAGCCAGAACGCTTGGCCGAGCTTCGCTCGGCTGGACGGACGAATGCGTCCGTCCCTACGTGGTTCCTTAAGAACGCAGATGCTGTTTGCTTCAGGCGGCCTCGGTGTGAATCGGACGTTCTTCGAAAGAAATATCCACCTGGTCGCCGAGCACGGTCAGGGAATCGCGGATGGTTCCCGTGGGAAGCTCAAGGACGGACGTGGCTTGGATGCGAACGGCGGCCATGCGCCAGGGCTTGAGGCCCTCTTCAATGTGGATGACAATTCGCTCCCGGTCAAGGTATACGGCGTCGATGGGAAAACGCATGGCGAAGGTATGGATGCCGTGGGATGGGTTAATCCAGAGTCCCTGGCCGCGGGAAAAGCGGGAGGAGTCGGTGGCCATGAGGCCGCGAAAGCGCGACCAGTGGGTGCGCGCGATCAGGAGGTCGGTCGCGAGATAGGTGGTGCGGGTGCGGTTGAAAGCGTATCCCTTGGGCCCGCGCGGGGGCATGACAACTCCTAATTCACCCTAAATTTGAGCCGTCATCTCATCCAGCCCCTAAAGGGGCATCTGGTTTCCGAGATTTGCGGCATCGCTAAAGCGATGCCCTGATACGAAACTTGCGGCATCGCTAAAGCGATGCCCTGATACGAAACTTGCGGCATCGCAAAAGCGATGGCCTGATACGAATCGCCACTTTCACAGCGGGCGGTTTCGGGATTCACCGTTTTATCCCGGCGGCCGGCATGAAGATGTGCAACAACTGAATAATGGCCGGCCCGACGGTCACCACCATCAGGGAAGGCATGACAAACAGGACGAGGGGAATAATCATTTTGACGGTAGTTTTGGCGGCCTGTTCTTCGGCGCGCTGGCGGCGTTCGGTGCGCAGGGAATCGGAATGCACGCGCAAGGCCTGGGCCACGCTGGTTCCGAAGCGATCGGTCTGAATCAGAGTAGCGACCAGCGAGCGCAGGTCATCGACCCCGGTGCGCTCGGCCAGATTGCGGAGGGCCTCGACGCGAGGTTTTCCGGCGCGAGTTTCGAGGTTGAAGAGGTGGAATTCAGCGCTCAGTTCCGGGTGCGCGGTGCTCAGATCCTGGCCCACTCGCATCATGGCCTGATCGAGAGACAAGCCGGCTTCCACGCAGATCACGGTTAAATCGAGTCCATCGGGAAGGCCGAGGCGGATGCGCCGCTGGCGCTCCTGCAGCTTCTTTTTCAGGATGAATCGCGGAATGAAAAAACCGAACGCGGTCACCCCTACGAGCAGCAGGAGCGAATCGAGTCCGGTAAACGCAAAAACGGAGAAGAAACCAAGGGCGGCGAACAAGACGCGCATGCCACGATAAATGGTGAGGTGCGAAGGGTTGCGATATCCTGCCTGAATCAGCCAGGCGCGGGTTTGGGAAACCTCGGTGGGCGAGACCGGCAAGGCGCGGCTGAAGGGATCAAGGGCCTGCTGCATGCGTTCGCGGATGGCGGGTTTAACCGGGGCTTTGGGACGCTGCCAGCCGATTTCGCGGAGGCGGGAGCCGAGCACCGACGAGGGAGCTATCGCGGCCGCACCAAAGGCGAACACGATCACGACAACCGTGAGAAAAGCGACAATCGAGAGTATCAGCGGCAGCGGCATGAATCAGACCTTATTCATCAGACCTGAATCCTGATAATCCTGCGAATGACAAAGTAGCCCAGCGTCTGCAAACTGATGGCGACGACGATGGCGACGTGTCCCAGCCATTCCCGGAACAGCGGGAGAATGAATCCGGGGTTGAGGACGAGCATGACGACGACGATGGTGGGGGGAAGCGCCATGAGCAGGAGCATGGTGAGGCGTCCCTGGGCGGTGTGGACGCGGACCTGGCGCAGGATTTTGAAGCGTTCGCGGATGACGTAAGAAAGGTTGTCAAGAATCTCGGCCAGATTGCCGCCCGTTTCACGCTGCAACATCACCGCCGTCACGAAGAACTTGACGTCCACCAGGGGAACGCGATCGGCCAGGTTGAGCAGGGCATCGCGCACGGGCAGGCCGAATTTCTGTTCTTCGAAGAGTTGGCGGAATTCTCCGGCCACGGGTTCGGAGACTTCGTTGGCAATCATCTCGATGGCGGTGGTAAAGGCGTGTCCAGCGCGAACCGCGCGGGCGAGGGTGTCGATGGCCTCGGGAAACTTTTCCTCAAATTGCCGGAAGCGCTTGGTTCGCATATGGGAGGCATAGGCGTAGGGGACAAAAAAACCGAGCAGGGCGCCAGCCCATCCGAACTCATAGCGGCCGCCGGCAAAGACCGCGATGAGGGCGAAGGCGACGGACGATACGGCGCAAAGCATGAGGAAGTTCCCGGCGCGAACGTCCACGTTGCCCTGGGCCAGCATTTTTTGCAGAAGGGAGACTCGTTCCGAGCGGCGCAGCCAGGTGTCGAAAGCCGGGATGCGGCTGAGCACTTCGTCGCGCAGCAGAGCCACTGCCGGGGCGGTTGGTTCGCCTGGTTTCTGAGCGCTGGAGAGGCGATCGCGAAGGACGCGGGCTCGTGACTGGCGCTGATCGAGCAAGGACACGGCGGAAAAGACCGCCAGCGTGACCCCCACAAACACCAGCAATGCGATGAAGAACGGCATGCGCTAGATCTCCATCCGGGACTCGAAGAGCGCGGGACTGAGGCGGCAGCCGGCGGTAGCGAGGCGCTCGGCGAAATGCGGCGGAAGGCCAGTGGAATGGAAGACGCCGCGCACCTTCCCGCTCTCGTCGATGCCGCTGCGGTCAAAAACGAAAATGTCCTGCAGCGTGATCGAGTCGCCGTCCATCCCGACGACCTCGGAAATCGTAATCACCTTGCGCGAACCGTCGGAGAGCCGCGCGACCTGGACTACAGCGTGGACCGCGTTCGCGATCTGCTGGCGAATGGCGCGCTCGGGAATGTTCAGGTTGGCCATAGAAACCATGTTTTCGACGCGCGAGAGGGCGTCCCGCGGCGAGTTCGCGTGTACGGTGGTGAGCGATCCCTCGTGGCCGGTGTTCATGGCCTGGAGCATGTCGAAGGCTTCTTCTCCGCGCACCTCGCCCACCACGATGCGATCCGGACGCATGCGCAGGCTATTGATGACGAGCTGGCGCATGCGGACCGATCCTTTGCCCTCAATGTTGGGCGGGCGGGTCTCCAGACGAACCACGTGTTCCTGCTTGAGCTGCAATTCGGCCGCGTCTTCGATGGTCACAATGCGCTCGGAGTTCGGAATGTAACCGGAAAGAACGTTGAGAACGGTCGTCTTGCCGGCGCCCGTTCCACCCGAGATGAGCAGGTTGAGGCGGCCCTTGACCATGGCCGAAAGCATTTCGAGCATGGGCTCGGTCAGAGTCTTGTTGTCGAGCATGTTGCGCGCGGTGATCGGATCGCGGCCAAAACGGCGGATGGAAAGGCAGGCGCCGTCGAGCGCCAAGGGCGGAATGATGGCGTTGACACGCGAGCCATCCTGCAGGCGGGCGTCGACCATGGGCGAAGACTCGTCGACGCGCCGCCCGATGCGCGAGACGATGCGATCGATGATCTGCATCAGGTGCTGGTTGTCTTTGAACGAAAGCCCGGTGATTTCCAGCTTGCCCGCGCGTTCGACGTAGACGCGGTCGAAGCGGTTGACGAGAATGTCGGAAATAGTGGGATCTTTGAGCAGCGGCTCGAGCGGGCCCAGTCCGAAGATTTCGTCGAGAATCTCGCGCGACAACTGCTCGCGCTCGGCGAAGCTGAGCGGAACCGCCTCGCTGTTCACCGAACTGCGAATCAGGATGAGAACTTCTTCGCGCGCGGAATCGCCCGCCGTGCGGCCCAGTTTTTCGAGGTCGAGGCGATCGAGGATCTTGCGGTGCAGATCCGCTTTGACCTGCTGGTACTCGCTCCGTTCGAAGGCTTGCAGATTGGCCATAATTTCTAGCTCTCAGCTCTCAGCTGTCAGCTCTCAGTTCTTAGCTCCGAAGGCTGACCGCCGAGAGCTGACAGCTGA